>JBNKFC010000219.1:0-11908 GCA_050289105.1 Paracoccaceae bacterium
CTGCCTCCATCGCGTCGCCGAGAAGCGCGTCCTTGCGGCGCCCGCCCGACATCATCTCGGATCGCCCGAGTTTCAGGACATCGCCGAGAGCGATCTCCCGCGCGACGGCCGCACAGGTCTCCTTGCGCACAAGCGTGTTGAAGCGCGGCGCAAGCTGGCCTTCGGCGGCAGCCTTGTCGGCGGCCAGAAGCGCCTCGGCCATCACCAAGCCGAGAACCCGGTCGCCGAGAAATTCCAGCCGCTGGTTGTCGGGACGCGTCGGCGTGGCGATCGAGGCATGGGTGACGGCGCGCACCAGAAGATCGGGCCGCGTGAAGTCATGCCCGATCCGGGCCGAAAAGGCCTGAAGGTCGGCGCCGAGCTTCACTCCACCGCCTTGAAGAAGCGGTCGGACCGCCAGGTCCAGAAGAAGAAGAGCGAACGGCCGGCCGAGGAGAACATGATCCGGTCGGCGCGGCCGATCAGGTATTCAGCCGGCAGCATGCCGACCCCGCCGGAGGAAACCGCGAAACGGCTGTCCTGGCTGTTGTCGCGGTTGTCGCCCATGAAGAAGTAATGTCCCTCGGGCACGGTATAGAGCGGCGTGTTGTCGGCCGGCACGTTGGCGATGTTCAGAACATCGTGCTTCACACCGTTCGGAAGCGTCTCGATCTTGCGTTCCTTGATGCAGGTGCCGCCGACGCCCACCGGGTCGTTGGCACAACGCGGCATGTTGCGCTGCGAACCTTGAGGGGCTTTGATCTCTTCGAAAAGCCCACCGTCTTCCTGCGGCACGGGCTGGCCATTCAGGAAAAGCACACCATCCTTCATCTGAACCGTGTCGCCCGGCAGGCCGATGAGCCGTTTGATAAAATCCGAACCGTTGGCCGGGTGGCGGAAGACCACGACGTCACCGCGTTCGGGTTCGGAACCAAGAATGCGGCCGGTGATCGGGCAGGCCGCGAAGGGACAGGAATAGCGCGAATAGCCGTAGGCCATCTTGTTGACGAAGAGGAAGTCGCCGATCAGCAGCGTGTCCTTCATCGAGCCGGACGGGATCCAGAACGGCTGATAGAACAGTGTCCGGAACACACCCGCAATCAGGAGCGCATATACCACCGTCTTGATCGTCTCGACGATCCCGTCCTTTGCCGTCGTGGCCATGCTGATCCCTGCCCCTGCTCGCGCTTTGGCGCTACATGCTCGCCCCAAGCCGGGGAGTCAAGTTGTGCGGGGTATCGGGCGGGCCTCGATCACGACAAAAGCCTGTGCCCAGGGGTGGTCGTCAGTGAGCGTGACATGGACGATGGCCTCGTGCCCCTCGGGCGTGATCGCCGCGAGCCGCTCGGCCGCCCAGCCGGTCAAGTGCATGACGGGTTGGCCGGTGCGAAGGTTCGACACACCCATGTCCTTCCAAGAAATCCCCATCCTGAGCCCGGTGCCGAGCGCCTTCGAGCAGGCCTCCTTCGCGGCCCAGCGCTTGGCATAGGTGCCGGCGGTGTCCTTGCGCCGTTCCGCCTTGCGCTGTTCGACCTCCGTGAAGACCCGGTTGCGGAAGCGGTCGCCGAAGCGGTCGAGCGTGGCGGCGATCCGCTCGATATTGGCAAGGTCGGTGCCGATGCCGAGGATCATTGGCCGATGTCCAGAACCACGGTTCCGAGCTTTTCGCCGGCCTCGACAGTGCGGTGGGCGCGCGCGCAGTCGGCGAGGCTGCCGCCCGGCACGACGGCGTGGTCGAGCGCGCCCGCCTCCAGCCATTCCGTTAGCTGCGCTTCGCCGCGCGTGTGAGTCTCGCGATCAAGCTGGTAGACGATCAACATCCGGAGCGTCACGTTACGGAACATGAAGCCGTAGAAGTCGAGCTCAGGCTTCATCTTCGAGACTGAGGCATAGGAAGCGATGAACCCGCCGGGCTTCAGGATCGCCAGCGACGTCTGCTGGTTCGCCGCGAAATCGACCTCGACGATCCGGTCAACGCCCGCGCCGCCCGTAAGATCCATCACCGCCGCCGCTACATCGGTTTCGCGGTAGTTGATCCAGTCTTCGGCGGTAGAATGGGCCGCCTTTTCGGCCGACGAAACGGTCGTGATCACACGCGCGCCGCCGAGCCGGGCCATCTGGCAGGCGTAGCGCCCCACCGTGCCGGCCCCGCCGGTCACGAGAACGGTCTTCCCGGCAATGGGACCGTCCGCGAAGAGGGCATACCAAGCGGTCATCGCCGGGATGCCGAAGCAGGCGGCCTCGGCAAAGCTCGTGCCTTCGGACAGGCGCACAGCCTGCATGGACGGCAGGGCGATCAGTTCCGCCGCGGTGCCGAACTGGCGTTGCCACTGGCCGTTCCAGATCCAGACCCGCTCTCCGACCCTCGCCGCATCGATGCCGGCACCGACCGCCTCGATGACGCCCGCGCCGTCGGAATGCGGCACGATGCGTGGCCATGCCATCGCGGCGCCCGCGCGGGCACCGGCCCGCAGCTTCACGTCGGAGGGATTCACACCGGAGGCGTGCAGCCGCACCAGGACCTCGCCGGGTCCAGGCGCCGGATCAGGCAGCTCTCCACAGGTCAGGACTTCGCCGGCCGGGCCGAACCTCTCGTACCAGACCGCTTTCATCCTCGCGCCCGCGCATCATCCATCAGGCGACGCATTTCCGCGATTGCGGGCCTGAGGCCAACGAAGATCGCTTCGCCGATGAGGAAGTGGCCGATGTTGAGTTCGCGGACTTCGGGAAAGGCGGCGATGGGCTGGACGGTATCGTAGGTCAGGCCGTGGCCGGCATGGACCTCAAGGCCGAGCGAATGGGCGAAGGCCGACATATCGCGCAGCCGGGCAAGCTCGGCGTCGCGTTCAGCGAAGTGGCCCTCTGCGTGGTAATCGCAATAGGCGCCGGTGTGCAGCTCCACCACCGCAGCACCGATCCGGGCCGCGGCCTCGATTTGCGCCCGGTCGGCCGCGATGAAGATCGACACGCGGCATCCGGCGTCAGCCAGCGGTGCGATGAAATGCGCCAGCCGGTTCTCTTCCCGCGCCACTTCGAGGCCACCTTCGGTGGTCCGCTCCTCGCGCTTTTCGGGGACGATGCAGACTGCGTGCGGCCGGTGCCGCAGCGCGATCTTCTGCATCTCTTCGGTCGCGGCCATCTCGAAGTTGAGAGGCAGCGTCAGCTCCGCCATGAGCCTTTCGATGTCGCTGTCGGTGATATGCCGGCGGTCTTCCCGCAAGTGCGCGGTGATGCCATCCGCCCCCGCCTCTTCGGCCAGTTTCGCGGCACGCACCGGATCGGGATAGGCCGAGCCGCGTGCGTTCCGCACGGTCGCCACATGATCGATGTTCACGCCAAGCCTGAGTTGGTCCAATGTGTCCACTCCGTTCGTTCTTCGGGACCGAGACTAGTGCCGCGGCCGAAGGCTGTGAACGACCGAAATCGTCACGGTTACAATTCCGCGCCTCAGCCCTTTTCGTGGCTCTGATCATTGCGCGCATGAAGCCGCGCGCGGAGCTTTTCGAACCGCTCCTTCAGCCGTTTGCGCCGATGCTTCTGATACGCAGCGATGATCGGCTCCGACAGGTAGTAGGCGAGGATGCCGGCGATGATCCCGGGGATGAAGCCGCCGACAAGGTAGGGCAGGAAGATCTCGTTCCAGAAGTTCCAGAGATTGCCCCATTGCGTCGTCGCTTCGGTGAAGATGGCGAAGAAGTTGTGCTTCAGGTCCTGCCCCGCGCCGACGAACTTGCCGAAGAGCGTCGCATGCTGGCTTTCGTCGAAATTCGTGCCGAGCATCAGGTGGCCGAGCTTCATCGAGGCGAAGGCGATGATCGGGAAGGTGAGCGGGTTGCCGAAGAAGGTCCCGAGTAGCGAGGCGAGGATGTTGCCGCGCACGATCTTGGCCGAGATCACCGCCGAGATGAAATGCAGCCCGAAAAGCGGCGTGAAGCTGACGAAGACGCCCGCCCCCACCCCGCGCGCAATCCGGTGCGGATCGTCGGGCAGCCGGCGGATGCGATGCTTGACGTAGTGGAAGGCGCGGGTCCAGCCGCCGCGCGGCCAGAAGGCCTCGGCCAACATTTGCAGATAGGTCCGCGGAGTACGCCGCTTGAAGACCACGTTCCGTTCCTTCCCGCCCCGTTCAGGGCTTGCGACTGAGGTCGCGGTAGCGCTCGACTTGGGCCACATCGCTTTCCGCCTCGAGCGCGGTCAGCACCATATGGAGATGCTCCGCATCCCGGATATCAACTTCCACGATAAGACGGTAAAAATCCGGCTTTCGGTCGACGAAAGTAAGGTCGGAAATATTGGCCTTTTGTTCCCCGATCAAGGTGCATATGCGCCCCAATACGCCGGCGTCATTGGCGATGGTCATGTTGAGACTGACCGTGTGCACCGGAGCGTGGCGGCCCGAATGCCACTGCAGGTCGACCCAGCGGCCCGGCTGTTCCTCGAACTCCGCCAGCGCCGGGCAGTCGATGGCATGCACGACGACACCCTGACCACGATAGGTGATGCCGACGATCCTTTCGCCCGGCACCGGCTGGCAGCAATTCGCCCGGCGGAACGATTGGTCGGCCGTCAGCCCCACGACCGGGCGGCGATGATCGACTTCCTCGACCGCTTGCTGAGTTGCAAGTTCGGGATAGATGGCCTCGATCACCTCGCGCGCGGTCAGTTCGGCACTGCCGAGCCGGGCGAGCACTTCGGTTTCGTCCGCGACGCCGAGTGTCTTTGCCGCTGTCCTCAGGGCCTTGTCGCTGACCTTGCGTCCGACATGTTCGAAGGCGACGCGGGCGAGTTCCTGCCCGAGCTTGACGAAGCGTTCGCGGTCCTCCTCGCGCAAGCTCCTCCGGATCGCCGCCTTCGCACGGCCCGTGACGACGATGTCGATCCACGTGGATTGCGGGCGCTGGCCAGTTGCGGTGATGACCTCGACCGACTGGCCGTTCTTGAGCCGGGTCCAGAGCGGCACGCGAATGCCGTCGACTTTTGCGCCAACGCAGGAATTGCCGATGCGGGTATGGATCGAATAGGCGAAGTCGATCGGCGTCGCGCCCTTCGGCAACTGCACCACATCGCCCTTCGGCGTGAAGCAGAAGACCTGATCCGAATACATCTCGAGCTTCATGTTCTCGAGGAATTCGTCGTGGTCCTCGCCGGTATCGAAGCGTTCGGTAAGGGTCGCGATCCACTTTGCCGGGTCAACGGCGAAGGGGTTCTGTGCCCGCTCGCCATCGCGGTAGGACCAATGTGCGGCAACTCCGGCCTCGGCCACTTCGTGCATCTGCCGGGTGCGGATCTGCACCTCGACCCGCTTGCCGTCCCGGCCCGACACGGTCGTGTGGATCGAGCGGTAGCCGTTCGACTTGGGCTGGCTGATATAGTCCTTGAACCGCCCGGGCACAGCGCGCCAGCGGCGATGGATCGCGCCGAGAATGCGGTAGCAATCCGATTCCGTCTGACAGATCACCCGGAAACCGTAGATGTCCGAGAGCCGCGAAAAGGCGAGTTGCTTTTCCTGCATCTTGCGCCAGATCGAATAGGGTTTCTTGGCGCGGCCAAAGACGTCAGCCTCGATCCCCTCTTTTTCCAGCTCGGTCCGAATGTCGGCCGTGATCTTGTGGATGACGTCGCCGGTTTCCCTTTGCAGCGTGATGTAGCGCCGGATGATCGAGGAGCGCGCCTCGGGGTTGATCACCCGGAACGACAGATCCTCCAGTTCTTCGCGCATCCATTGCATGCCCATGCGACCGGCGAGCGGCGCGAAGATGTCCATCGTCTCGCGCGCCTTGCGGATCTGCTTTTCCATCGGCAGCGACTTGATCGTGCGCATGTTGTGCAGGCGGTCGGCGAGCTTGACGAGGATGACCCGCAGGTCCTTCGACATCGCCATGAAGAGCTTGCGGAAGTTCTCCGACTGCTTCGTCTCGGTCGAGGACAGCTGCAAGTTGGTGAGCTTGGTGACGCCGTCCACCAGCTCTGCCACCTCTTCGCCGAACTCGGCGGCAATCTCGGTATAGGTGGACTTGGTGTCCTCGATGGTGTCGTGCAGCAGCGCCGTGATGATCGACGCGTCGTCAAGACGCTGCTCGGTCAGGATCGCGGCGACAGCGACGGGATGGGTGAAGTAATCCTCGCCCGAATGGCGTTTCTGCCCTTCATGCATCCGGCGGCCATAATCGTAGGCCTTCCGGATCAGAGCCTCATTGGTACGGGGATTGTAGTTGCGGACCAGTGCGATCAGGTCTTCGACATCGATCATTCCGGTCCGCGCGCCTCGGTGTTCGTGGGCTTAGCCCTGGCCCTGGGCTTCCATGAGCGCCCGGAGCAGTTTTTCCTCGGACATGTCGTCGTCCTGCGGACGGTCCACCTCCGCGCCCATCAGCAGGGCCATTGCATCGTCCTCGGGCTCGTCCACCTCGATCTGGGTCTGGTGGCTCTCGATCATCCGTTCGCGCAAATCGGAGGCCGTCTGGGTTTCGTCCGCGATCTCGCGAAGCGAAACGACCGGGTTCTTGTCGTTGTCGCGGTCGATCGTCAGCGGCGCGCCGGCGGTGATTTCCCGGGCCCGGTGCGCGGCGAGCATCACCAGCTCGAACCGGTTCGGAACCTTGTCAACGCAGTCTTCAACCGTCACGCGGGCCATCGGCGAACTCCAATCGGCTTGGGAGATATGGAACCCGCTATTTAGGAGGTTCAAACCCCCTTGACAAGCGATGAATCCCCGTCAGATCGGGCAAATCGCCGCTTTATCGGCCTCCGGCAACGCCGCAACCATCTCCGCGACCGTGCGCCCGGTGATGGGATGGCGCCAGAGCGGGGCGATCTCCGCGAAGGGAATCAGCACGAACGCGCGGTCCTGCAGCCTCGGATGGGGCAGGATGATCTGATCGGGTGCCTCGGTCCGCTGCCGATCCGGCGACAAGGTCACCCATTGCGCTTGCGTCGCAGCGTCGGGGCGCACGTCGTCACCCAGGGCGAGGAGATCAAGGTCTAGCGTGCGCGCACCCCATCGGATCAACCGCTCGCGTCCAAAGCGCGCCTCGATGGCGTGCAGGGCGGACAGCACGGCCGGCGCATCGAGACCGGTTGCCACCAGTGCGACCGCGTTCAGGAAGTCCGGTCCCGATCCCGGCGGAAAGGCCGGCGTGCGGAAAAATCGCGAGACCGAAACAATCTTGCCGATATCTTGCGAAACCTCATGCAATGCGGCAACAAAAGTCGCAGCGGAATCGCCTGCGGAGGACGGCCAATTGCCGCCAAGTGCTATGGCTGCTAGCCTATTCTTTAGGACAGATTCCCAAAGTTGTGACAATTTGCCTATTCCTGTGCACTATCTAGTGAACCGTCGACTGCTTTAGTTTGTCCACCCAAACTCTGAAAGAAGCTTTCGGCGGCGCATATTTGAAAGGGACTATTGATGTTCTACAAGGACGAACGGCTCGCGCTGTTCATTGACGGGTCGAATCTCTATGCCGCGGCCAAGGCATTGGGGTTTGATATAGACTACAAGCTTCTCCGGCAGGAGTTCGAACGGCGCGGCAAGCTTTTGCGCGCGTTCTACTATACCGCGCTGCTTGAAAACGATGACTACTCTCCAATCCGCCCGTTGGTCGACTGGCTTCACTACAACGGCTTCTCGATGGTGACGAAGCCCGCGAAGGAATATACCGACAGCCAGGGCCGGCGGAAGGTCAAGGGCAACATGGACATCGAACTGACGGTCGATGCGATGGAGCTTGCACCGAGGGTCGATCACATCGTCCTGTTCTCAGGGGATGGCGACTTCCGGCCACTTATCGAAAGTCTTCAGCGGCAGGGTGTCCGGGTGTCGGTCGTCTCGACGATCCGGTCGCAGCCTCCGATGATCGCGGACGAACTGCGCCGCCAAGCCGACAACTTCATCGAACTCGACGCGTTGCGCGACGTGATCGGCCGGCCGCCGCGCGAACCGCGCTTCGACCGCGAAGAAGAGACCGCCAGCGGCAACTGACCGGCACATGTTCGTGGCGGCCCCGGCGGCCCCGGCATGACCGAGCTCCTGTCGCTTCTGGGGCTCTTTGTGGCGGCGTTCGGCGCCGCCACGCTGCTGCCGATGCAGTCCGAAGTCGTCTTCGTCGCAGTTCAGGCCGAGGCGCGTAGCAGCCTGCCGCTGATCATCGCCGTGGCCTCGGTCGGCAATACGCTCGGCGCGGTGGTGAACTACGCGCTCGGTGCGTGGGTCGAACGGTTCCGCCACCGGCGCTGGTTCCCGGTTCGCCCGGCGCAGCTTGCCCGCGCCCAGAGCTGGTACGCGCGCTACGGCGTCTGGACCCTGCTCTTTAGCTGGGCGCCGCTTGGTGACGCGTTCACCGTGGTGGCAGGGATGATGCGCACCCCGCCATGGATCTTCCTCGGGCTCGTGGCGCTGGCCAAGACCGGCCGCTATCTGGCGCTGGCCTGGATCACCGCCGGTGTGCTCGGGGGCTAGACGCCTTGGACCCGAGGGCTTACAGCAATTCGCGCCGACAGGAGAACGCGATGGACCGGCCTAGCCTGACCCTTTACCTCGCCGCCCCGCGCGGCTTTTGCGCGGGCGTGGACCGCGCGATCAAGATCGTCGAGATGGCGATCGAGAAATGGGGCGCACCGGTCTATGTCCGCCACGAGATCGTGCACAACAAGTTCGTCGTGGACGGCTTGCGCGACAAGGGCGCCGTCTTTGTCGAGGAACTCAGCGACTGCCCGGACGACCGGCCGGTAATCTTCTCCGCCCATGGTGTCCCGAAATCCGTCCCGGCCGAGGCCGCCCGGCGCGAGATGGTTTATGTCGATGCGACCTGCCCTCTCGTGTCCAAGGTCCATATCGAGGCCGAGCGGCATTTCGAGAACGGCCTCCAGATGGTGATGATCGGCCATGCCGGCCACCCCGAGACGCTCGGCACCATGGGCCAGTTGCCGGAGGGCGAGGTGATGCTGGTCGAGACGGTCGCGGACGTCGCGAAGGTCACTCCGCGCGATCCCGAAAAGCTCGCCTTCATTACCCAGACCACGCTGTCGGTCGACGACACAGCCGATATCGTCGCGGCGCTCAAGTCGCGGTTCCCGGCCATCGTCGGGCCGCACAAGGAAGATATCTGCTACGCCACGACGAACCGGCAGGAGGCGGTGAAGGCCATCGCCCCCAGGATCGACGCCCTTCTGGTGATCGGTGCGCCGAACTCTTCGAATTCAAAACGGCTGGTGGAGGTCGGCTGGGCGGCGGGTTGCGCCTACGCCCAGCTCGTTCAGCGCGCCGCCGATATCGACTGGCGGGCGCTCGGGATGCCGAAATCCGTCGGCGTGACCGCAGGCGCCTCGGCCCCGGAAGTGCTGGTGAACGAGGTGATCGACGCGTTCCGCGCCCGCTTCGATGTGACGCTTGAACTCGTCGAAACGGCCCGAGAGAGGGTCGAATTCAAGGTGCCGCGCGTTCTCAGGGAACCGGCATGAGCGCCGATCCGCGCACCATTGCCGTCTACGATTCCCGCGCGGCGGGTTACGCCGATCTCTTCCGCACCGACCGCCCCGACCGTCACCTGCAGGTCTTTATAGACGCCCTGCCGAAAGGCGGGCGCGTTCTCGACCTCGGCTGCGGGCCAGCCAATGCCTCGGCCTTCCTGCGTGCGGCGGGGATGGTTCCCGATCCGGTCGACGCCTCGGCAGCCATGGTCGCGCTTGCGAACGAGCGGCACGCGATCGGCGCGCGGCTCGGGACGTTCGACGATATCGATGCGGTCGCGACCTATGACGGCGTCTGGGCGAATTTCTCGCTCTTGCATGCGGCAAGGGCCGACCTGCCGCGCCACCTCGCCGCGCTGCACCGGGCCCTGAAGCCCGGCGGGCTGCTGCACATCGGCATGAAGACCGGGACAGGCGAAGCGCGCGACATGCTCGACCGGTTCTATACCTATGTGAGCCCCGAGGAACTGCGCGGCCTTCTTGCCGGGGCAGGCTTCGCCGTTCTCGCCGAAGACAGGGGCCACGAACGGGGACTTGCCGGGACCCTCGATCCCTTTATCATTGTCTTGGTCCGCGCCTGACGCTCCTTGGTGGTGACGCCCGGCGGCGCGTGCGTCCGACCGCCTGCCCGCGAGGTCCCGAATGTCGCCAGAATACCTTTTGACCGTCTTCATCGTGTGCCTCGCACCCGGGATCGGCGTCGTCTACACGCTGTCGGTCGCCCTCTCGCAAGGTTTGAGGGGCGGGTTTTGGGCGGCGTTCGGTTGCACTCTGGCAACCTTGTTCCACATGGGGGTGGCGATGGCGGGACTGGCCGCTTTGCTGCACGGCTCTGCGATCCTGTTCCAGTCGCTGAAATACGCCGGCGTTGTCTATCTCATGTGGATGGCCTGGGGGACGCTGAAGGGCACGGGCGGGCTCGACGTGCGGGCCGCCGAACCGCAGCGGGCCGGGCGGATCGTCCGGCGCGGCATCCTGCTCAACCTTCTCAATCCCAAGATCCCGATGTTCTTCCTCGCCTTCCTGCCGCAATTCCTGTCCCCCGGCGACGGCACGCGCGCGATCCTCGGCCTCGGCCTTGGCTTCGCGGCGATGACCTTCGCGGTCTTTCTCGGCTACGCCGCTCTCGCGGCATCTGGACGGGAAGCCGTGATGGCCCGGCCGGCGGTAATGGCCTGGTTGCGCCGCGCCTTTGCCGCCTCGTTCGCGGCGCTTGGCCTGCGCCTTGCACTCGAACGCGCGTGAGCCGCGGTTGACCCTCGGCCGGGCCCGGCCTAGACCGGGCGGACCCAGCGACCCGGAGGCCTGATGCCCGCGCTCTACGCCTATACTGACGGAGCTTGCTCCGGCAATCCCGGCCCCGGAGGCTGGGGGGTTCTGATGATCGCGCGCGAAGGCGACGAGATCGTCAAGACGCGCGAGCTGAACGGCGGCGAGGCCGAAACGACGAACAACCGGATGGAGCTTCTGGCCGCGATCTCGGCGCTTGAGGCGCTGACGCGCGGCGCGGCGATCACCATCGTCACTGACAGCGCTTACGTGAAGAACGGCGTCAGCCAGTGGATCCATGGCTGGAAACGGAATGGCTGGAAGACAGCCGACAAGAAGCCCGTCAAGAACGTGGACCTGTGGCAGCGCCTGGACGACGCGCAGGCGCAGCACCGCGTCAATTGGGAGTGGATCAAGGGTCATGCTGGCCACCCCGAGAACGAACGTGCCGACGAGCTGGCCCGGGAGGGGATGGCCCCCTTCAAGCCGAAGAAGAAGCCGCGCGCCGATGACGCTGCTTGAGCTTCTCGACTACGCCTCGGTTTTCGTCTTTGCCCTAACCGGCGCGCTGGTCGCGAGCCGGGCGCAACTCGACGTGGTCGGCTTTGCCTTCGTGGCGAGCCTGACGGCGGTCGGCGGCGGGACGGTGCGCGACGTTCTCCTGGACCGTAATCCGGTCTTCTGGGTCGGCGCGCCGTCGTTCATCGGCGTCGCAGTGGCCGCCGCCGTGCTGGTCTTCTTCACCGCCCATCTCTTCGAAAGCCGGCTGAGGGTTCTGACATGGCTCGACGCGCTGGCGCTCGCCGTGGCTGTTCCGGCCGGGGTCGGCGTTGCGCTGGCCACGGGGCAGCACTGGGCCATCGTCCTCCTGATGGGCGTCGCGACGGGGTGTTTCGGCGGCCTGCTGCGAGATGTCGTCTGCAACGAGGTGCCGCTGGTCCTGAAGCAGGGGGAACTTTACGTCACCGCCGCCTTCGCGGGCGCGGCGGCAGCGCTGGTGGCGGGGCTCGGGCTACCGGAAGGGCCGGCGCTTCTCTCCTGCGCGGGCGTGACCTTCACGCTCCGCGCCGGAAGTCTGGTCTTCGGCTGGCGACTGCCGGTTTACCGCTCTCGCCCACCGCGGCCCTGATGCCGGCAAGGTGGGTCTAAACCCACCTTACGAAATTCTTGCGTGCCGGCGCCGGGGCCTGAC
>JBNKFC010000220.1:0-4545 GCA_050289105.1 Paracoccaceae bacterium
GTATTTCCGGCAAGATGAAGGAGGGAGCAGTCATGCGAAGGCCCCGTCGAAATCATCGTCGAAGCCCGTGCCCGCTCCGGGACGCGGCGATCTGGCGCGGAAGGGCGTGAGATCGAGAAGCCGAGCCTCGTCGAGGCCGAGGTCGATATGGGTGGCCATGAGCGCCGCGCCGCCGGAGGCGAGGTGGCGGCGGATCGCGGCGCCGAAGAGCCCGACCGAGGCGGCGTCGAGCGAGACCGTGGGTTCGTCGAGAAGCCAGAGACGCCGGCCGGTGACGAGAAGCCGCGCGAGGCCGAGGCGGCGCTTCTGGCCGGCCGAAAGGTTCTGCGCCGGGCGGTCGGCGAGCGCGCCGAGTTCCATCGCGGCAAGGGCCGGGGCGAGGTCCGACTGTCCGTAGATATGCGCCCAGAAGGTCAGGTTCTCGGTCACCGTCAGGGTGGCCTTCAGCCCGTCTGCATGCCCGGCATAGGCGGCCCCTTCCGGCGGCAGGTCCATGCGGCCGGCAAGCGGCGGCTGAAGTCCGGCGATCGTTCTCAGAAGCGTCGTCTTGCCGATCCCGTTCGGCCCGCGCAGGATCAGCGCTTCGCCCTCAGCGAGGGTGAAGGAGAGCCGGTCGAGAATCGCGATGCCGCCACGGGTAACGGCAAGATCTTGGACGGAAAGCATCATGTGAAAGGGGTTAGCCGATCGCGGCGGCAAGGCAAAGCGCCGAGAGTGATCTGCGTCGATTTTGCTTGGCCTCCCCGCGTGTTGGCCAGGTCTGGATTGTTGGCGCCGATGGCTTCATCCCGCCGGCAGCAGCGCCGCGGCGATCCTCCGCCCTTCGGAGAGAAGCACGTTGTAGGTGCGCGCGGCGGCGGCACTGTCCATCGGCTCGACGCCGATCCCGACCTGTTCAAGCGCCGAACGCAAGGCCGCAGGCGGGTGGGCGATGGTCTTGCCGGTCCCGAGAAGCAGCACATCGATGCTCCCGGCCAGCGCCAGGAGGGGCGCGCTGTCATCGTATCCGCCCCAGCCGCGCGCCGCCTTGGAGGTGACGAGAACCGCGCCGTGGATCACCTCGCCGCCGATGCGGAAGAAGCCCGGCCCGTAGCCGTCGATAGGCCGGGCGTTGTCATAGGTGACTTCGGTCAGCCGGATCATCGGCGCCCCGGCCTATTTGCCGGTGGCGAACTGCGTGCCCGCCGCGCTGTCGTCCTTCTTGCCCCAGTCGCGCTTGACACCGAGAAAGAGCACAACGTTCTTGGCGACATAGACCGAGGAATAAGTGCCGACGATCACGCCCCAGGTCATCGCGAAGACGAAGCCGCGGATCACGTCGCCGCCGAAGATCAAAAGGGCGATGAGGGCGATCAGCGTGGTGCCCGAGGTCATCACCGTCCGGCTCAGCGTCTCGTTGACCGATAGGTTGCAGAGGTCGCGCAGGGGCGTCTTCTTATACTTGATCAGGTTCTCCCGGAGCCGGTCGAAGACCACGACCGTGTCGTTGATCGAATAGCCGAGGATCGTCAGCAGCGCCGCGATGATCGTCAGGTCGAACTTGAGCTGGAAGAGCGAGAAGATCCCGATCGTCAACGCGATGTCGTGGACAAGGGCAACCACCGCACCAAGCGAGAACTGCCATTCGAAGCGCAGCCAGATATAGACGCAAATCGCCAGTGTGCCGGCCAGGACCGAGATGATTGCGGTCTTGATCAGCTCGCCCGAGACCTTGGGCCCGACCGATTCCACCGACGGAAAGGTGATCGACGGATCGACACCCTTCAGCGCCGCCTCGACGCTGTTGATGATCTCGGGAGTGATCGCCTCCTCGCCTTCCTGGGCCTGGATGCGCAGCATCGCGACATGCTGGTCGGCGCGGAAGGTCGGGTCGTAGACCTGGGTGATCGACACGTCGCCGAGGTTGAGCGGCGCCACCGCCGCACGGTAGGCGCCGACATCGACGGCCTGCGTCGACTCGGTCCGGATCGTCGTGCCGCCCTTGAAGTCGATGCCGAAGTTGAGCCCCATGACGAAGGTCAGAACGATTGCCGCGACGACCAGCGCCACTGAGCCGCCGAAGGTGACGGACGCCCAGCGGAAGAAGTCGATATTGGTCTTTTCGGGGACGAGTTTGAGACGGAATGCCATGATATGTTCCCTTCAGACCGTGACCGTCTTCGGTCGCTTCCGGTCGAACCAGGTGACGACGAAGAGCCGTGTGACCCAGATCGCCGTGAAGACCGATGTGACGAGGCCGACGACGAGCGTGACGGCGAACCCCTTCACCGGGCCGGACCCGAGGAAGAAGAGGATCGCGGCGGTGATGAAGGTGGTGATGTTGGCGTCGATGATCGCCGACATCGCCTTTTCATAACCAAGGTCGATCGCCCGCGCCGGGCCCTTCGCGGTCCGCATCTCCTCGCGGATCCGTTCGAAGACGAGGACGTTCGCGTCGACCGCCATGCCGATCGTCAGCACGATGCCGGCGATGCCGGGCAGCGTCAGCGTCGCGCCGATGGTCGAGAGGAACCCGAAGATCATCGCGATGTTGACGCCGAGCGCCACGCTCGCGAAGACGCCGAAAAGCCCGTAACTCGCGATCATGAAGGCGACGACGGCGATAAGGCCGACCACGGCGGCGATGCGCCCGGCATCGATGCTGTCCTGACCGAGCTCGGGCCCGATAGTGCGTTCCTCGAGGAAATCCATCTTCGCGGGCAAAGCGCCGGCCCGCAGCAGCACCGCGAGATTCGTCGAGGTCTCGACGGTGAAATTGCCGGTGATGATGCCCGAGCCGCCGGGGATGTGCTGGTTGATGCGCGGCGCCGAGATCACCTCGTTGTCGAGGACGATGGCGAAAAGCTGGCCGACATTGGCGCCGGTATAGTCGCCGAACTTGCGCGCGCCGGTCGGGTTGAAGCGGAAATGCACCGCCGGCCGGCCGTTCTGGTCGAAGTCCGGCCGGGCATCCACAAGATCCTCGCCGGTCACGACGGGCACGTCCTCGAGTATGTAGTAGACGTCTTTCTCGTCGATCGACGGCAGGATGATCGTGCCCGGCTTGGCGATCGTGTTGCCGTCCGAGGTGCGGCCGACGACCGGGTGGAAGGTCAGCTGAGCGGTGGTGCCGATCAGGTCCTTCAACTCGGTCGCCGAACCGATGCCCGGGACCTGGATCAGAATGCGGTTCGTGCCCTGACGCTGGATCGTCGGTTCGCGAGTGCCAACCTCGTCGACGCGACGGCGGATGATCTCCAGCGATTGCTGCATGGTCCGATCGTCGGTCGCCGCGCGTTCGGCCTCGCTCAGGCGGACGATCAACTGGTTGCCCTCGGCCGTGACATCCAGATCGCTTTGCCCCACGCCGGTCAGCGTCACCACCGGGCTGGCGAGCCCCTTGGCGATCTCGACCGCCTTGGCCATCGCCTCGGGCTTTTCGATCTGGATCCGCAGTTCCGACGGGTCGGACGGCGCACGCCTTATGCCGCCCAACTCACCCCGCGCATCTGACAGGGCGCGCCGCATCTCGGGCCAGAGCCCGTCCATCCGCGCCTTGTAGACATCGGCCACGCGCACTTCCGCCAGAAGATGCGCGCCGCCGCGCAGGTCGAGGCCGAGATTGACCACGTTCGACGGCAGGAAGGACGGCCAGAGCGCGCGGTCAGCCGCCTGCTCCGGCGTTTCGAACCCCGCCTTCTCGGCAGCCACGAGCGCGTCGTTGTGCCGCTCGGCTCGGGTGTAGAAGACGTTCGGAAGCGCCGTCAGAAGCCCAAGGGCGCATAGCCCCCAGATGACGATCCGTTTCCAGAGGGGGATGTTCAGCATGTCTCAGCGCTCGGAATTTGGCCGGGCCGGCCGGGGTGAGGTGGGAACCGGAATTACTTGGACGCGGCCGCCGGCTCGGTCTTCGACAGCACGGTCGCGATGGTGGAACGCACGACCCGCACCTTGACGCCCTCGGCGATCTCGACCTCGAGCTCGCCATCCTCCTTGACCTTGGAGACCTTGCCGATGATGCCGCCTTGCGTGATCACCTGGTCGCCGCGCCGAAGCGCCTCGACCATCGCCTTGTGGTCCTTGAGCTTCTTCTGCTGCGGACGGATCAGCAGGAAATACATGATCGCGAAGATCAGGATCAGCGGCAGGAATTGCCCGAGAGCACCGATACCGCCGGCGCCCGCAGCCTGTGCATAGGCGGGTGTGATGAACATTGATCAGTGTCCTCTTGAGTCCGTGGAGCGCTAGCCGCCCGTTTTTGTCGCGGGGAACCTATAGTCGCGACCCGGCCTTTGCAAGGCGGGGCGGCAAGAGCGGTCCACCTTGGCGCGTTTCGGGGGGCCGGTCAGCCGCCCCCCTCCGCAACGTTTGACTTTGAGCGGGTGCTGGCTCAGGGTGAACGCTATACCGGGGGGTGGCAGATGGACAATCGACGCGAGGAGACTCTCGACCCGGACGATTGGACGGAGGCGCGCGCCGTCGCCCACGACATCGTCGATTTCGCCGTCGGGCATCTGAGCGGCGTCCGCGACCGTCCGGTCTGGCAAGAGATGCCCCCCGATATCC
>JBNKFC010000221.1:0-9952 GCA_050289105.1 Paracoccaceae bacterium
GGCGCTGTCGGTCAGGCAGGGTATGCCGGCAAGATCCGCCGGCTCCTTCAACCTCATGGCAAGCGCCGGGGCGCAGACCGGGAAGATGTCATCGTGGGCGAGCGCCCTGCCCTCGCCCACCGGTCGATAGAAGAGATTGAGATCGAACGGCGCGCGCTTCAGGTCCGGCGGTGCCTCCATCGCGGTGATGGATATCGTGATTTCCGGGGCGGCGGCCCTGAGGCCTGGAAGGCGGGGCGAGAGCCAGAGCTGGGCGATTGCCGGAAGCGTCGCGATGTGGACGGTGCGCGGGGCAGCCTCGGCGCGGAGGCCCTGCACTGCGTGGCCGAGCCGGTCGAAGGCCTCGGTGAAATCGGGCAAGGCCCGGCGACCGAGCGCGGTCAGCCGCACGCCCTTCGCGTGGCGCTCGAAGAGCGCATCGCCCAGCGCCTCTTCCAGCGCCTTGACATGGGCCGCGACCGCGCCCGGGGTGACGCCAAGCTCCTCCGCGGCCGCCGCGAAACCGCCAAGCCGCGCAGCTGCCTCGAAGGCGCGGAGCGCGTTCAGGGGCAGTCCTTTCGGATGGGGCGGGGCGACGGGCATCGGAGCCTCAAATTTCCTACGCCTAAATTTTTGCAAATCTGATTTGCGCCGGCAAGCGCCCTTTGATCGACTGAGCCGAGCACAGGAGGAAACCATGCCCCATCTCGCTTCGCGTCCCTGGGTTCCCGCAGCCTGCGAGGCGCTGATCCAGCGCCAGGCGGCCGAGACCGCCGCCCCCTCGGCGACGGTCGCTGCGCGGATCGACGCCTTGATCGACCGGAACGCGGATATCCACAACCGCGACTGCTTCAACCTGAACCCCGCGACCAACGTGATGAACCCCGTGGCCGAGGCGGCCCTCGCGCGCGGGCTGGGCAGCCGCCCTTCGCTTGGCTATCCGGGCGACAAGTACGAGATGGGTCTGGAGGCGATCGAAGAGATCGAGGTGATCTGCGCCGAACTGGCGGCCGAGATCTTCGGCGCCACCCATGCCGAGATCCGCGTCTTTTCGGGCGCGATGGCCAACCTCTACGGGTTCATGGCGCTGACGAAGCCGGGCGATGCGATCATCGCTCCGCCGGGATCGGTCGGCGGGCATGTCACCCATCACAAGGCGGGCTGCGCCGGTCTTTACGGGCTGGTGAGCCACCCCGCCCCAATTGATGCGGACGGCTATACCGTCGATCTCGATGGCCTGCGCGCCCTTGCTGTGAGGGTCCGGCCGAAGCTCATCACCGTGGGCGGAAGCCTCAATCTTTTCCCTCATCCGGTGCGGGAGGTACGGGCGATTGCCGATGAGGTGGGCGCGAAGGTTCTTTTCGACGCCGCCCACCAATGCGGGATCATCGCCGGCAAGGCCTGGGCCAATCCGCTCTCCGAAGGTGCGCATCTGATGACGATGTCGACCTACAAGAGCCTCGGCGGACCGGCGGGCGGGCTCATCGTCACCAACGACGCCGCGGTCGCCGAGCGGCTGGACCACATCGCCTTTCCCGGCATGACGGCGAATTTCGACGCGGGGCGCGTGGCGGCCCTGGCGCTGACCCTTTTGGATTGGCGCGACTTCGGGCGGGACTACGCCGCGAAGATGATCTCGGTCGCGCAGGCACTGGCGGGGGCGCTGACGGCAGAGGGGCTGCCGGTCTTCGCCGGCGCGCGCGGGGCGACCCAATCGCACCAGTTTGCCGTCGCGGCGGCAGGCTTCGGTGGCGGGCAGGCGGCATCAAAGACCCTGCGGAAGGCGGGCTTCCTCGCCTGCGGCATCGGCCTGCCTCTGCCCGAGGTGGCTGGCGACATGAACGGGTTGCGCATCGGCACGCCCGAACTGGTGCGGCGTGGCGTAACGGAAGCCCATGCCGCGGAACTGGCCCGGCTGATCGCGGCGGGCCTGCGCGCCAACGATCCCACCGCGCTCGCCGGAGAGGTCGCGGCGTTCCGGCGGCAGTTCGACGGGGTGCATTTCGTACGCAAGGCTTGACCTTCCCGCCCCCATCGCGTCCCTTCGGCCGAACGAAAGGACATGCGATGAAGACACGCCAACTGGGAAAAGACGGTCCGATGGTCTCGGCGATCGGATTGGGCTGCATGAGCTTCGCGGGCTTTTTCGGCGCCACGACCGAGGAAGAAAGCCTTGCTTGCCTTGATGCGGCCTATGACCGGGGGATCGACTTTCTCGATACCTCGAACATCTACGGTATGGGTGTGTCGGAAAACGTCATCGGCACCTGGCTGAGAAGCCGCAAACGCGCGGTCACCGTCGCCACCAAGGCCGGGATCGTCAACGGCCCGCCGCGCCGGTTCGACAATTCCGAAGCGCATCTCAGGGCGGAGTTGGAGGCCTCGCTGAAACGCCTCGGCCGCGATCATGTGGAGCTCTTTTACGTCCACCGGCGCGAGCAGGAGATCCCGATCGAGGAGGTTGTCGGCGCCCTTTCGCGGCTGATCGAGGAAGGCAAGATCGGCGGTTACGGCCTTTCGGAGGTTTCCCCGGCGACGCTGAGGCGTGCAGCGGCGGTGCATCCGGCCCGCGCGGTGCAGAGCGAATATTCGCTCTGGTCCCGGCAGCCGGAACTGGGGCTGATCCGGGCCTGCGCCGAAACCGGCACGGCTTTCGTCCCGTTCTCGCCCCTCGCCCGCGGCATGCTGAGCGATATGCCCCCGGTCCCGGCCCGGATGGAGGAGCGCGACTTCCGCCGCAACGGTCCACGCTTTCAGGAGCCGAACTTCGCCGCCAACCTTCGGGCGATCGACGGCTTCCGCGCCTTCGCCCATGCGCGCGGCTGGACGACGGCGGCGGCAGCCCTGGCCTGGGTGCTCGACCGGGCGCCGCATCTCATCCCGATCCCCGGCACCCGCAGCGCCGCGCATCTGGCGGAATGGGAGGGTGCGGACACCATCGCCTTCACCGATGAGGACCGCGCCGAGATCGACCGCCTGCTGCCCCCCGGTTTCGCCCACGGAGACCGCTATTCGGACGCCCAGATCGTCGGAGTGGAGCGCTACTGCTGACCCCGATCAGGCGCCGTGGCTGCGGTCGTAGCCGTTCCGCGCCGGGGACTGCCAGCCCGAGAGCGCCTCTGGATCAGGGCGCAGCACCTCGACCAGAAGCGGGTGGCAGGCCGCCGTGTCGGATGAGTGCTCGGACGAGCAATCGCCGCCGGGACAGGCCGATAGCGCGCCGAGCAGGTCGATCTCGGCGAAGAATTCGAGGTAATCGCCCGGCCTGACGGGCGAGGCCTTCATGAAATACTGGCCCGTGTCGCGGGTGAAACCGGTGCACATGAAGACGTTGAGCACGTCGTGCACATGCGGTTCAACCTCGTGCAGTGTCATACCAGTCTCCGCCGCCAGCGCCCGCGTCAGGTTCGAATGGCAGCAATGGTGATATTGGCCGCCGCCACTCAGAAGGCAATGCGTGTAGGGATCGCAGCGGGTGCCGATCACGTCGTGAACCGAGCCGCCGAAGGCGTCGAAGCCGTACCAGTCGAGCGTGTCATGGGTGATTGTCGCCATGGGGCGCAGATGCGGGAAGGACGACCACATCCGGTCGCCGGTTGACAAGTGCGTGCCGTGCAGCGCCCGCGTCTTGCCCGAGTAGAAGCGTTCGGAAAGATCGCCCCCGTTCCACAGGTTGAGATCGCCCACCTGTGGCCCCTCGACCGAATGGATGCGGAAGAAATGTCCGGCCGGCACGCGGAACGCGCGCGCCTCGCGCGCAGGGACCATCACCTCGCCGACCGGCACGAGACCGGTCCGCGCCGCCCGGTAGAGCGCCATCGGTGGGGGCGGCAGTGTCGCGACAGGATAGCAGATGACCGGCGCAACTGCGCGGCGGGCTTCAGCATCGGCTGGGGCGGGCGTTTCGGGTTGGGCGGGTTTCATCGGACCTCCTGATCCCGGCCATCCTTGCCTGCACGCGCGCCGCCGGTCAATCGCGGCGGAGACAGTCTCGGGGCGTCCCGTCGGTTTCCGCGCCGCAGGCGGCGCAGCGGTAGTGATCCGGCCCACCGGTACGATCGAGCCGCCAGCGGCAGGCACGGCCAAGCGTCGTCCCGCGCCGAACCCACCACAGGTAGACGACGACCGAGACCGCGAGCAGGACAAGAAGGATGGGCATGCCCCGATCTAGCATTTCGCATGGGGCCGGCAAACCCGAGATCCGGCACGTTGCCGGTCGTAATGCCGCATCGCGCCGTCATCTTGACGTCACGTACCCGTTTCGTCCCGGCGCATTTAACTTGCGCGGCCATGCGCGGAGACTACGCTCTTGCCATCTTGCACTGCGCGCATTTCGCGGATCTGCACGCCCCGCCCTGATCGTAGAACCGAAGCTTCTGATCTGCGACGAGCCGGTCTCGGCCCTCGACGTCTCGATCCAGGCGCAGGTGATTAACCTTCTGGCCGAACTGCAGCGCGACCTCGGGCTGGCGATGATCTTCATCGCCCATGACCTCTCGGTGGTGAAGCACGTCTCCGACCGGGTGATGGTGCTCTATCTCGGGCGCACGATGGAGGTCGCGGCCGGGCACGATCTTTATGCCGATCCGCAGCCTCCCTATACCCAGGCGCTCCTCTCGGCGGTGCCGATCCCCGACCCCGTGGCGGAACGGGCCAAGGTGATCATCCCGCTTGATGGCGATCTGCCCTCACCGCTCGCCCCGCCATCCGGCTGCGTCTTCCGCACCCGCTGCCCGCGGGCCGAGACGCGCTGCTCCGAAAAGGTGCCAGAACTGACGCGCGGGGCGCATGGCGTCGCCTGCCATTTCCCCGGCCCGCTCGCGACGGCGCGAAAGATTTCGGAACCGGCCTGAACGGCAACGGTAAGGTGGGTTTAAACCCACCTTGCGCTGCCGTCCTGGCGGACTCAGCCCTTCACCACCCGCTGGGTCTGAACGCCGAGCCCGTCGATTGACAGCCGCATCACCTCGCCCCCCTTGAGGTAGACCGGCGGCTTCTGCCCCATGCCGACGCCCGGCGGGGTGCCAGTCGAGATGACGTCACCCGGCTGCAAGGACATGAAGCGGCTGATGTAGGAAATGAGGAACGGCACCTTGTAGACCATCGTCGCGGTCGTGCCGTTCTGGTAGCGGTGGCCGTCGACCTCCAGCCACATCTTGAGCGCGTCGATGTCACCCACCTCGTCCGGCGTCACCAGCCATGGGCCTAGCGGACCGAACGTGTCGCAACCCTTGCCCTTGTCCCACGTGCCCGACCGTTCGATCTGGAATTCGCGCTCTGAGACGTCGTTGATCACGCAATAGCCGGCGACATGCGAGAGCGCGTCGGCCTCCTCGATATACTTGCCGCCCATGCCGATGACGACGCCGAGTTCTACCTCCCAGTCGGTCTTCTGCGAGCCGCGCGGAATCTCCACATCATCGTCAGGACCACAAATGGCCGACGTCCACTTGTTGAAGATCACCGGCTCGGGCGGCACGGCAAGCCCGGATTCGGCCGCATGGTCGGCATAGTTCAGGCCAATGCAGATGAACTTGCCGACCGCACCAACGCAGGGGCCGAGCCGAAGACCGGCCTGCGGAGTGCCATCGACGAGGGGAAGACTGTGCGGATCGATTGCCGCGATTTTCGCCAAAGAACCGGGAAGGAGCGCCGCGCCCGCGATATCGGGCACGATGCCGATGAGGTCGCGCACCCGACCCGCCTTGTCCAAAATCCCCGGCTTTTCTTCGCCCTTTTGCCCGTAGCGCACCAGTTTCATGACCTGCCCTTTCAGATTTTCAGCCTGCAGGCTGGCCGGAGCGCCAGCCGGGGTCAAGTACGATCGGATGGGCGATTGTCCTTGACTCGTAATTTGACCAAGCGGTTAATCGGCGCACCGAACGTCCGGACCGCAAAGGGCCGGAACGACAAGAAAACACGACCGACAGCGGAGATTTCAAGAATGCTACACAGTCGCACCCTTCTCGCGGCCACAGTCGCGGCTTTCACGCTCTTCAGCGCGCCGGTGCGGGCCGAAACGCCCGCCGACACACTGATCCAGGCCTGGGCCATCGACGACATCATCTCGCTCGACCCGGCCGAGATATTCGAGTTCACGGCCTCCGAGATCGCCGGCAACTCCTACGAGGGTCTCATCGGCTACGATCCGGCCGACGTCACCAAGATCTACGGCAAGATCGCCGAAAGCTGGGAGGTCGCGCCCGACGGCATGTCGATCAGCTTCAAGATCAAGCCGGGCCGCACCTTCGCCAGCGGGAACCCGATCACGGCAGAGGACGTGGTCTTCTCGCTCACCCGCGCCGTAAAGCTCGACAAGTCGCCGGCTTTCATCCTGACCCAGTTCGGCCTGAACGCCGAGAACGTGGACAGCATGGTGGTGCAGGAGGGCGATGACACCGTCGTCTTCAAGATGGACAAGCCCTATGCGCCGACGCTGGTGCTTTACTGCCTGACCGCCACGGTGGGCTTCGTCGTCGACAAGAAGCTCGTCATGGAGCACGAGTCGAACGGCGATTTTGGCTATGAATGGCTGAAGACCAACTATGCGGGCTCCGGCCCCTTCACGATCCGCGAATGGCGCGCCAACGAAGCCGTCGTGATGGAGCGGAACGAGAACTATTCCGGTGACGCCCCGCCGATGGCCCGCGTCATCTACCGCCACATCCCCGAAGGCGCGACCCAGCGGCTTCTGCTCGAACAGGGCGACATCGACATCGCCCGCTCGCTCGGCGCCGAGGAGATCGACGCGGTTCGCTCCAACCCGGATATCAAGATCGAGGAAGGCCCGAAGGGTTCGATCTACTATCTCGGCCTCAACCAGAAGAACGAGAATCTCGCCAAGCCGCAGGTCCGGCAGGCGATGAAATACCTCGTCGACTATCAGGCCATCGCGGACACCATCATGAAGGGCAAGGTGACGGTTCACCAGGCCTTCCTGCCGAACGGCTTCCTCGGCGCGCTGAACGACAACCCGTTCTCGCTCGACGTCGCCAAGGCGAAGGAACTTCTGGCCGAGGCGGGGCTGCCCGACGGGTTCTCCGTCACGATGGACACCCGCAATACGCCGGAAATCACCGGCATTGCCCAGGCGATCCAGCAGACGATGGCCGAGGCCGGCATCCAGATGGAGCTGATCCCCGGCGACGGCCAGCAGACGCTGACCAAGTACCGCGCGCGGAACCACGACATCTATATCGGTCGCTGGGGTCCGGACTATCAGGACCCGCACACCAACGCCGACACCTTCGCGCGCAACCCCGACAACTCGGATGACGCCGCGTCGAAGCCGCTGGCCTGGCGCAACGCCTGGGACATCCCGGAAATGACCGCGAAGGCCGATGCAGCCGTTCTGGAAGGCGACGCCGCAAAGCGCGCCGAGATGTATATCGACATCCAGAAGGAGCATCAGCAAACCTCGCCCTTCGTCATCATGTTCCAGGAGATCGAGGTCTCGGCGATGCGCAACAACGTCAACGGCTTCATCGTCGGGCCGTCGTTCAACGACAACAACTACGCGCACGTGACCAAGTAGCATGAGCGATACGGCAATCGGCGGAGGGCGCGGCAGCGCCCTCCTGCACGTCGCTTGGAAGGTCGTGAAACTCGTCGCGACCGTCGCGCTGACCTTTCTCGGCCTCCTCGTCGTCACGTTCCTCATCGGCCGGGTCGTGCCCGTCGACCCCGTGCTCGCCGTCATCGGGGACCGGGCGCCGAAATCGGTCTATGACCGGGTCTTCGTGGAACTCGGCCTCGACAAGCCTCTTTACGAGCAGTTCTGGATCTACCTCCAGAAGGTGCTTTCCGGAGATTTCGGCCAGAGCTTCCTGACCAAGCGCGATATCGTCGACGATATCCGCCGGGTCTTTCCCGCGACGCTGGAACTTGCCACGGTCGCCATCCTCATCGGCACGCTCTTCGGTATCCCGATGGGGGTCTGGGCAGCGGTGCGGCAGGGGCGGCTGGCGGATCAGCTCGTCCGGGTCTTCGGCCTGATCGGCTATTCCGCCCCGATCTTCTGGCTCGGCCTTCTCGGCCTTCTGGTCTTTTACGCCCGCCTGCAGTGGGTGGCGGGCCCCGGCCGGATCGATATCGCCTACGAATACGCGATCACGCCCAAGACTGGGCTTCTGCTTCTCGACAGCGCGATGCAGGGCAAGTGGGACGTATTCCGCAATGTCTTTTCCCACATCATCCTTCCGGCATCCCTGCTGGGCTATTTCTCCATGGCCTATATCAGCCGGATGACCCGGAGCTTCATGCTGAACGAACTGGCGCAGGAATATGTGACGACTGCGCGCGTGAAGGGCGTGCCCGAATGGCGGATCATCTGGGTCCACGCCCTGCGGAACGCGGCGGTGCCGCTCGTCACGGTGGTGGCGCTCTCCTACGCCAACCTCCTCGAAGGCTCGGTCCTGACCGAGACCGTCTTCGCTTGGCCCGGCCTCGGCCAGTACCTCACCAATTCGCTGCAAAACGCCGACATGAACGCGGTTCTCGGCGGGACCCTGGTGATCGGGTCGGTCTTCGTCGGACTGAACCTTCTCTCCGACCTTCTCTACACGCTTCTCGACCCCCGGGTACGGAGGGGCAAATGACCTCGCTCTCCCGCCGCGACTGGCTCCTTTCCGACCGCCCCGCCTCGCGCCGGCAGGCCCGGCTTGGCCAGGCCTACCGGACATGGCTGACCTTCCGCACAAACTGGCTCGCCATGGTCGGGCTCGGCATCGTCGTCCTGCTCATTCTCGTGGCGATCTTCGCCAATGTGATCGCCCCTTACGACCCGGTAATCGGCGGCGACCTCAGGACCGCGCGGTTCCTTCCGCCACTGACCGAGGGTCATCTCCTCGGCACGGACGACCTTGCCCGCGACATCTTCAGCCGGATCGTCCATGGCTCGCGCCTGACGCTGATGGTGGTCGTGCTGGTCGCGGTCATCGCCACCCCGATCGGCCTTCTCGTCGGCACCACGGCGGGCTATTTCGGTGGCTGGGTCGATACCGTGCTTATGCGGATCACCGACATCTTCCTCGCCTTCCCGCGTCTCATCCTCGCGCTGGCCTTCGTCGCGGCTCTCGGCCCCGGCATCGAGAACGCGATCATCGCCATCGCGATCACCTCCTGGCCGCCTTACGCCCGCCTTGCACGGGCCGAGACCCTGACGATCCGCGACAGCGATTTCATCAACGCCGCCCGCCTTCAGGGCGCGTCCTCGGCGCGCATTCTCTGGGGGCATGTGACGCCGCTCTGCCTCTCCTCGGTGATAATCCGGGTCACGCTCGACATGGCGGGCATCATCCTGACCGCGGCGGGCCTCGGCTTCCTCGGCCTCGGCGCGCAGCCCCCGCAACCGGAATGGGGCGCGATGATTGCCGCCGGGCGGCGCTTCCTCATAGACCAGTGGTGGGTCGCCACCATGCCCGGCATCGCCATCTTTTTCGTCTCGCTCGGCTTCAACCTCCTCGGTGACGGTCTGCGCGACGTGCTTGATCCGAAGGCCCGCAAATGACCGCGCTTCTGACCGTCGAAGACCTGCGCATCACCTTCCCGACCCGGCAGGGCCCGTCCGAGGTCGTGCGCGGGGTCTCTTTCACGCTCGGCCGCGAACGGCTCGGCATTGTCGGCGAAAGCGGGTCGGGCAAGAGCCAGACCGGCCGCGCGATCCTCGGACTGACGCCGCCGCCCGGCAAGGCGACGGCAAAGACCCTCAGCTTCGACGGCATCGACCTCCGAAACGCTTCCGCCGCCACGTGGCGGAAACTCAGAGGCGCGCGTATGTCGATGGTGATGCAGGACCCGAAATTCTCGCTGAACCCGGTGATGACCGTCGGCAAGCAGCTTCTGGAGGCGCTGAAGTTCGGTGCCGGAGAGACAAGGGTCGAGGCCCGCGCCCGGGCGCTCGCCATGCTGGAGGCAGTCCAGATCCGCGATCCCGAACGGGTGTTCCGTGCCTATCCGCACGAGCTTTCCGGCG
>JBNKFC010000222.1:0-1735 GCA_050289105.1 Paracoccaceae bacterium
TGGTGCTGGGCGAAACCCTGTCGCCGCGCTTTTTCGCGGCGCTGGCGCTGATCCTCGCCGGGCTGGTGCTGAGCCGCAAGCGGACCGGCTGAGCGCCACCGCTCAGACCGCCGCCTCGACCGCCTCGACGATGCCGTCTACGACTTCAGCCAGAAGGGCCGGATCCTCGCATTCCGCCATCACGCGGATCAGCGGTTCGGTTCCGGATTTCCGGATCAAAAGTCGGCCGCTTCCGTTCAGGCGCGACTCGGCGTTCGCTATCACTTTTCGAACATTTTCGACCGATAGAGGTTCCTGCCCGGCCGCATACCTGACATTCTTCAACATCTGCGGCACGGTTTCGAACTGCCGCACCAGCTCGGACGCCTTCTTTCCGGTTTCCGCCATCGCGGCCAGGAATTGCAGGCCCGCGATCAGACCGTCGCCGGTCGTCGCGAAGTCGGTCATCACGATATGGCCCGACTGCTCCCCGCCGAGGTTGAAGCCACCGTCGCGCATCCGCTCGACAACATAGCGGTCCCCCACTCCGGTCCGTTCGAGCCTCAGGCCGCGACCTTCGAGGAACCGCTCGAGCCCGAGATTGGACATCACCGTGGCGACGAGCGCTCCGCCCTTCAAGCGCCCCGCCTCGGCCCAGCGCGCGGCGAAGAGGGCCATGATCTGGTCGCCGTCCGCCACCCGGCCGTTCTCGTCGAGGATCATCACCCGGTCGGCATCGCCGTCGAGACTGATCCCGAGGTCGGCGCCGTGTGCAACGACCGCCTCGGCCGCCGTCCGGGTGTGGGTGGAGCCGCAGTTCTCGTTGATGTTGTGGCCGTTCGGCGCGACCCCGACTGGGATCACCTCGGCCCCAAGCTCCCAAAGCACCTCCGGCGCGGCGCGGTAGGCGGCGCCGTTGGCACAATCAATCACCACCTTCAGCCCCGACAACTGACCGCGCAGGGGAAAGGTCGTCTTGGCGTATTCGACGTAGCGCCCGCGCCCGTCGTCGATCCGCTTCGCACGGCCGATATTCGCAGGCTGCGCCGGCTCGATCTCGCCGAACACAATGGTTTCGATCGCGGCCTCGGCCTCGTCCGAAAGCTTGAATCCGTCGGGCCCGAAGAACTTGATCCCGTTGTCATGGGCATGGTTGTGCGAGGCCGAGATCATGATGCCGAGATCGGCGCGCATCGACCGCGTCAGGTAGCCCACGGCGGGCGTCGGCACCGGACCGAGAAGGAGGACGTTCATCCCGGTCGAGGTCAACCCCGCCGTCAGGGCGTTTTCGAGCATGTAGCCCGAAAGCCGCGTATCCTTTCCGATCACCACGCGGTGGCCATTCCTTCCGTCGGTGCGGAAATAGCGCCCCGCAGCTGCGCCGAGCCTGAGGGCCATCTCGGCCGTCATGGGGTAGGTGTTCGCGGTCCCCCGCACACCGTCGGTGCCGAAAAGTTTCCTGCTCATGCCTCTTCTTCTCCAACGGTCGCGGCTTGCCAGAGCCGGAGCGCCTGATTTGTCTCGACGATATCATGGACCCGGTGAATCTGCACGCCCTGCGCCACGCCGGCGAGGGTCACAGCGATCGTGCCCGGCCCGCGCAGTTCGGCGTGGTCCCCGGCCGCTCCGCCGCCAATCGTGCCGATGAAGCGCTTGCGCGAGGCGCCAAGAAGCACCGCCGTTCCGAGCCCGTGGAACAGCGAGAGGCCGCGGATCAGAGTGAGGTTGTGCGCGACGGTCTTGCCGAAGCCGATGC
>JBNKFC010000223.1:0-11410 GCA_050289105.1 Paracoccaceae bacterium
TCACAATGCCAGCGGCGCGCACGAGGCGCTGGCGGCCACGAAACAGGCGACCGAGGCATCGCTTGCCGCACTCGGCGGCGACCCGGCCATCGCGACCGATGACCATCCGACCGTCCGCGCCGCCCAGGTCGCGCGCGACAAGGCTGCCTACAATCTTGCGCTGACAACCGTGAAGGCGCCGGCCGACGGCGTGGTCTACAAGGCGGACAGCTTCAAGCCAGGTCAGTTCGTCGCCGCCGGCGGAGCTCTGTTCACGCTGGTGGAGACCGGCGACACCTGGATCGAGGCGAATTTCAAGGAAACGCAAATCGGCAAGATGGCGCCGGGGCAGACGGCGACCGTGGAGTTCGACACCTTCCCCGACCGCAGCTACACCGCCACGATCGAAGCGGTCGGCGCCGGCACCGGATCGGAATTCTCCATCCTTCCGGCCCAGAACGCGACCGGCAACTGGGTCAAGGTCACGCAGCGCGTTCCGGTTCGGCTCCGGCTCCTGCCCGGCGCGAACCTTGACGGTCTGCGCGCGGGCCTATCCGCTTCGGTCACTGTCGATACCAAGGCCGAGACGCGGCTGAACGCGCTGATGTCGGCGATCGAGGGCACGTCGCAGGCGAAGGCGGGCGAATAAGTCATGGCCGCCGAAGCCGCCCCGCCGCGCGAGGTCAAGCACCACGGGCTCATCACGCTGTCGCTGATGCTCGCGACGATCATGCAGGTGCTCGACACCACGATCGCAAACGTCGCGCTGCCCTCGATGCGCGCCGACCTCGGGGCCTCGGCAGACACGATCAACTGGGTGCTGACCTCATACATCGTCGCGTCGGCGATCGTCATGCCCCTGTCGGGCTGGATGTCCGAACGGTTCGGCCGGAAAGAGGTCTTTGTCGGCTCGGTCGCGGGGTTCGTCCTGACTTCCATGCTCTGCGGCATCGCCTGGAGCCTCGATACGATGGTCTTCTTCCGCATGGCGCAGGGCGTCTTCGGTGCTGCCATCGTGCCCCTGTCGCAGTCCTTCCTTCTCGACATCAATCCACGCGAGAAGCACGGGCAGGCGATGGCCGTCTGGGGTGCGGGGATCATGGTCGGGCCGATCATCGGGCCGACGCTCGGCGGCTACCTGACCGAGACGTTCAACTGGCGCTGGGTCTTCTACATCAACGTGCCGCTCGGCATCGTCGCGCTAGCGGGGTGCCTTGCCTACCTGCCCGAGATGGAACGCCGCATCCGCCGGTTCGATTTCTTCGGTTTCGCGGCCCTCGCGGTCGGCGTCGGCGCGCTGCAACTCATGCTTGACCGGGGCGGAGAAGTGGACTGGTTCAACGCCGCCGAGATCTGGATCGAACTGGCGATCTCGCTCTCTGGTTTCTGGGTCTTCGTGATCTGGGTCCTCGGGGCGGAACACCCGTTCATCGACCCTCGAATGTTCGCCGACCAGAATTTTTCGACCGGTCTGGTCTTCATCTTCATCGTCGGGGTCGTACTTCTGGCCTCGCTCGCGCTGTTGCCACCGATGCTGTCGGGGATCTTCGGCTATCCGGTGATGACGACGGGCATGGTGATGGCGCCTAGGGGCATTGGCACGATGATTTCGATGATCGCGGCAGGCAAGCTCCTGCGCATCGCCGATGCGCGCAAGATCGTGCTGACCGGTCTCCTGCTCACGACGCTTTCGCTTTACCTCATGACCGGGTTCGAACCGCAGATGGATGCGCGGCTCGTCATCGGATCGGGACTGATCCAGGGTCTCGGGCTCGGGCTCGTCTTCGTGCCGCTCTCCACCGTGGCCTTCGCGACGATCCAACCGCAGTTCCGCGGCGACGCGACCGCGCTCTTCAGCCTGATGCGCAACATCGGTTCGTCGATCGGGATCTCGATCGTCACGCTGCTCCTGACCCGGAATACCCAGATCAATCACGCCGAGCTTGCCGAAAGCATCTCCGGGCTCGATCCGAACTTCGCCTTTGCGGCGCATGGCCCGCTCGGCGGCGCGTTCCGCCAGCTCGGTTCGGTCTACGACGATGGCGCGATCTGGACGGTCGTCAATCAGATCGTGACGCAGAACGCGGCGATGGTCGCCTTCATCGACGACTTCAAGGCTTTGATGTGGGTGACCTTTGCGGCCATGCCGCTCGTGTTTCTCCTGCGCCGGCCGGGGCCGGCACGCCCCACCGGCGGCGCTGCGCCGGCGATGGAATGAAAAAGGCCCGGGTTTCCCCGGGCCTTCCCGTTTTCGTCTGCTTCGCCGATCAGGAGTGATAGGCCCTTTCGCCGTGCGCGGTGAGGTCGAGGCCCTGGCGCTCGTCGTCGGTCGAGACCCGGATCCCGGTGATCGCCTTGGTGATGTAGATCAGCACCAGCGACCCGATCCCCGACCAAAGGAGCGTGATGATCACGGCCTTGATCTGGATCATCACCTGGCCGCCAATCGCGAAGTCTTCCGCACCCGTGCCGCCGAGGGAGGGGGCGGTGAGGATGCCGGTCGCGATCGCGCCGACGATCCCGCCGACACCATGCACGCCGAAGACATCGAGACTGTCGTCATAGCCGAACTTCGACTTCACGCTGGTGACGAAGAGGTAGCAGATCGGCGAGACGGCGAGGCCGAGGATGATCGCGCCAACCGGACCGATCGTGCCGCAGGCGGGGGTGATGGCGACAAGTCCGGCGACCATGCCAGATGCGGCGCCGAGGCCCGAGGCCTTGCCACGGGTGATCGTCTCGACGATAGCCCAGCTCACGATCGCACCGGCAGTGGCCACGAAGGTGTTCATCATGGCAAGCGTCGCGCCAGAAGTCGCCTCGAGGTTGGAGCCGGCGTTGAAGCCGAACCAGCCCACCCACAGCATCGCTGCGCCGACCATCGTCAGGGTCATCGAGTGCGGTGCCATGTTGTCCTTGCCGAAGCCGACACGCGGACCGAGGACCAGCGCCCAGACCAGCGCCGCGATCCCGGCGTTGATATGTACGACCGTGCCGCCCGCGAAGTCGATCGCCCCCATGTTGAAGATCAGCCCCGAAGCATCCCAGACCATGTGGGCGATCGGGAAGTAGATGAACGTCACCCAGAGGACCGAGAAGAGGATCACGCCGGAAAACTTCGCGCGCTCGGCGAAGGCGCCGATGATCAGCGCCGGGGTGATGGCCGCGAAGGTCATCTGGAAGGCGATGAACACGTATTCCGGCAGCATCACGCCATCGGTGAAGGTCGCGGCGAGCGAATCCGGCGTTACGCCCTTCAGGAAGACCTTGCCGAAACCGCCCCAGTAGGGAGAGGTGCCGCCGCCGAAGGCTATCGAGTAGCCGTAGAGCACCCAGATGATCATGACGACGGCGCCGATCATGGTGCACTGCATCAGTAGCGACAGCATGTTCTTCGTCCGCACCAGGCCGCCGTAAAAGAGTGCCAGCCCCGGCACCAGCATGAACAGGACCAACAGCGAGGAGGTCATCATCCACGCAACGTCGCCCTTGTCGACGATCGGCGCTGCGGCCGCAGCCGCCTCCGCAGTGGCTTCCTGCGCGAGCGCGGGCAGGCCCGAGGCAAGGGCCGCGAGGCCCGCCCATCCCAGTGTCTTCTTCATCATCATCCCCCGAAAGTTTGTCCCGATCACAGCGCGTCCTCCCCGGTTTCTCCGGTCCGGACCCGCAATACCTGCTGAAGATCGAGCGAGAAGATCTTGCCGTCGCCAATCTTGCCGGTCGCGGCGACCTTGCGGATGGTCTCTGTCACCTCGTCCGCGATCGCATCGCTGACCGCGATCTCAAGTTTCACCTTCGGTACGAAATTCACTTCGTACTCGGCACCACGATAGATCTCGGTATGACCCGACTGCGTGCCAAAGCCCTTGATTTCACTGACCATCATTCCCCTGACCCCGATCGCGGTCAGCGCCTCGCGAACTTCGTCGAGCTTGTAGGGTTTGATCGCCGCAATGATGTATTTCATCTTGCCCCTTTCCGGCTGATTGCCGTCTTGCTGGTCCTCCCGAAGCACGGAGCGCGCTGACGGCTCGGGACTCAATAGGACGGCGGGCAACTCACCGACCGTTTCCAATGCATTTGTCTAATATTTGTGCATATATGAAAGCATTGACTATTATTTAGGCGTCGCGCCTCCCGCGCGCCTGCTCATCCTTCCCGATCGGTCGACGCGGAAACCAAATGCACCACCATGATGAACGACGCGGTCGCCAGCCATGCCTTTCGCGCGCCACCAACGAATGACGGCGCGAAGTTCCGTTTTCGGCGCCGACCCAAGCCCTCACGGCAGGTTGTGAAGCGAAACGTGAACGTCTTTGGCTCCACATTCCAGATGCGAGCCTGTATTGTCGCAAAAAACGGGCAGGCATCGGATCAGATCGTATGAAGGAATCGGGCGGCAGGAAGGCTCCGCTGGTCGCGGAACGGCGCTATGCGGCGAAGCCATCGCCCAAGCCGGCAACCGCGCGCAAGCCGAAGGCGGCGAAACCCCGCCGCACTGCGCGCAAGGCGCCTTGGCCGGTGCGGCTCATCGCCGGGCTTTTCCGGCTGATCTGGCGGGCGCTCTGGGGTGTCGGCTGGCGTCTTGCTGCGATGGGCGCAATCGTCCTCGGGCTCACTACGTTCTATTTCTATGCTCAGCTTCCACCGCTTGAGACGCTGATCGACGCGCGTACCAAGGGTTCGGTGACGATGCTCGACCGCGACGGCCGGGTCTTCGCCTGGCGCGGAGAGACATTCGGCGGCCAGATCACCGCCGCCACCGTGTCGCCACATCTGAAGAACGCCATCGTCGCGACCGAGGACAAGCGCTTCTACAGCCATTTCGGCATCAGTCCGCGCGGCATCGCCAGCGCGATCAAGATCAACCTCGCCGAAGGGCGCGGGCCGCTGGAGGGCAATGGCGGCTCCACCATCACCCAACAGGTCGCAAAACTCATCTGCCTTGGCGTCCCCTACGATCCGAAGCAGTGGAAATCCGAGGCCGACTACGAAGCCGACTGCCGTGTCTCCTCGAAGTGGCGCAAGCTGAAGGAAGTGCCCTTTTCCTTCGCGATGGAGGCGAAATACGGCAAGGACAGCGTCCTGACCCTCTATCTCAACCGCGCCTATCTCGGCGCAGGCGCACGCGGCTTCGAAGCGGCGGCGCAACGCTATTTCGGCAAATCCGCGAACGAGGTGAACCCGGCCGAGGCGGCGATGCTCGCAGGCCTCCTGAAAGCACCGACGCGCTATGCGCCGACCGCGAACCTCGAACGCGCGCAGGGCCGGGCCGAGGTCGTGCTCGGGCTGATGAACGATCAGGGTTATCTGACGGATGCCCAATACGCCGATGCCAAGGCGCATCCCGCCCGGCTTTCGCCGGCGGCCGAGGCACGGGCGGGTGGATACTTCGCCGACTGGGTGATGGAGTCCGGTCCAGCGTTCCTAACCGAGGACACGACAGAGGACGTGATCATCCGCACGACGCTGGATCAGGACATTCAGAAGAAGGCGGAAGAAGCGCTCGACTACGTGTTCGAGACCAAGGTCAAGGAAGGCTCGAAGGCGCAGGCGGCGATCGTGATCATGTCCGCCGACGGCGCCGTCCGGGCGATGGTCGGCGGCCGCAAGAGCCAGGTCAACGGCGCGTTCAACCGCGCGACGCAAGCCCTTCGCCAGACCGGGTCGACCTTCAAGCCGTTCGTCTACGCTGCGGCGCTCGACATGGGTTACACGATGAACTCTGTGATCGAGGATGCTCCGATCACGCTCTACGTCAAGGGCTCAGGGGAATGGTCTCCGAAGAACTATGAACCGGAATATCGTGGCTTCATCACGATGACGGATGCACTGACCCATTCGGTCAACACCGCGACTGTGCGGGTAAGCCAGGCGGTCGGTCTTGAAGCGGTCCGCCAGGTAGCGTCGGATTTCGGGCTGAAATCGGAATTGGCGCAGGGCCCTGCAATCGCGCTCGGCGCGTCCGGCGCAACGCTTCTCGATATGACCGGCGCCTATGCGGGCATCCTCAACGGTGGTTCCTCGGTGCATCCCTACGGCCTCGTCGAACTGCGCATCCAGGGTGACGATAGCGCGCTCATCGGCCAGGAGGGCGGCATGGGAGAGCGGGTGATCTCACAGGATGCAGCGCGACAGCTCACCTACATGATGATGCAGGTGATCGAGCGCGGCACAGGTCGGCGGGCCAAACTCGACGGGCGCGAGGCGGCGGGCAAGACAGGCACGACCTCGGACTACCGGGACGCGTGGTTTATCGGTTTCACCGCAGATTACGTGGCAGGCGTCTGGATGGGCAACGACGACAACAAGCCGCTGACCGGGGTGACCGGGGGCGGCCTGCCCGCGGACATCTGGCACGAGGTCATGACGCGCGTAGAAGCGGACGTCCCACCGACGCCCCTACCGCTGATCCGTCCAAGCGAGGTGCCAGCACCGGCCTGGACAGGGCAGACCTACCAGGCGGGCGGACAGCAAGTTCCAAGCGCGCCGGCACAGCAGCCTCGGCAGTCGCCCAACGATCAAACCATTCTCGACATCCTCGGGGCGATCCTCGGCCGCCGCAACTGAGCCGCCGGGCGAGACCGGCGGCGCGTGACGTGCGGGCGATCAGCCCGCGCGCAGGAGATCCGCCGTCAGGGCACGGATATCGCCGCGCCGCCGGTCCAGCATCGCCCCGATCTCGGTGCGCTCGGCGGCGAGCATGTTCACGCCCTCAATGATGATGTTGAAGAAGAGGTCCCTGCCCGACTTGTCGAAGACGTGCCAGCGCACCTCGAACGGCGCTTGCCCCTTCAGATGGGCGACCGAGATCACCTCGTAGAAGCTCTTGAGCGGGCGCGCATCGGTGACGACGATCCTGCTGCCGATGAATTCGCGGAAACGGCGGCCGTACTTGCGCGAGATATAGCCCTGGAACGCCTTCACATAGGCATTCATCACCGATGCGCTGGCGCCGCGACCGGCCGGCCCGAGAGCGCTTTGCGCAATGTAGCGCACATCGGCGTAGCGCACGAAGATCGCCTCGAATGACTTGAACATCGCCGATTCCGAGGCGCCAGAATTGATAACGTCGTTGACCTCACTGATGGCGCGGTCGATCAATGCGCGCGCCTCGGCCAGGTTCAAGGCCATGGCCGTGCCCGGCAGCGCGACGACTGCCAGCCCCGCCGGAAGGGCGGCGATGACGTGGCGGCGAGAGAGCTTACTGTCCATAGGGATCCTCGTACGGGTCGAACACTTCGGCCTCGATGCCGAGTTCGTAGTGGCGGTTCTGCAGATAGAGCAACCTCATCTGCGCGTAGCTGTCCGCACTCTCATATAGGATCGAGTCTATGGTATCGCCATAACGCTGACGATCTGCCGCCTTGCCGCCAAGCTTCGCTGCCGCAACGTAATATTTCTCGGGCTCCGGGAAGACGCCGCCCATTGGATCGATGACGAAATCGACGACCTTGCCGACCAGGTCCCGCTCTGTCGTCGGACCCGCCACCGGCACGACGAGGAACGCTCCTTCCGGTGCGCCCCAGACATGCAGCGTCTCGCCGAAATCGGTGTCCTCTTCGTAAAGCCCGATCGCGGTCGCGGGATCGAAGATGCCGCCGATACCGACCGTCGTGTTGACGACGAAGCGGGCTGTGTTGCGGATCGCCGGGTCGGGACGGCCCTGCAGAAGGCTGTTCAGCACCGCCGACGGCATCCCGAGGTTGTCAGAGAAATTCGACAGCCCTTCAGCCACCGGTTTCGGCAGCAACGGTTTCCTGTTCGGCTTTCCACCGCCCAGCATCCGGTCGATCGCGACGTTGTCGGCGTGCACTGCGCGGTTGTGTTCTTCGAAGGGATCGTTGAACTCCGCCCCCGGTTCGGGTTTCGAGCAGGCTCCGACCGCCAGCACCACCAGGAGAAGGGAACGCGTGGCGCGGGAACTCAATGAACTCGTCAATGGATTTCCAAGCATTTTGTCTTTATCTTCCCGCGAAAGGTTTGGGCAGGGGGGCCGGCCTAGACCTAAAGGCTTAAAAGCCAACCGGGACGGACGCAAGCCACAGACGGGATGGCGGGCCGGATCGGCGGAAAAAATGCCCCTCAACGGGGCCGGGGCAGGCCCCGGGCAGGAGACGAAAAGATGACCAGGAATGAGCTCGGCCGGGGACGGGAGGAGCTTCGCGAAGCGCGACGGGCGGGGAGCGGTCTCCTCTGGGCCGTCGCGCTCTTCTCGGCATTCGTGAACCTCCTGATGCTGGTCGGTCCGATCTTCATGTTGCAGGTCTACGACCGCGTTCTCGGCAGCCGGTCCGAGGAAACGCTCCTCGCGCTCTTCGGACTGGTCGCCTTTCTCTTCGCGATGATGGGCCTGCTCGACCTGGCGCGCGGCCGTGTCATGGCGAGGCTCGCCGCCGGCTTCCAGTCGCGGCTTGACCGCCGGGTCTTCACTGCAGCCCTCGCCCGCAATGCGCTCAACCCCGGTGATGCGGCGGCGGCCGCGGGCCTGCGCGATCTGGAAGCGATCCGCCAGTTGCTGGCGTCACCGGTCTTTCTCGCGATCTTCGACATACCTTGGGCACCATTCTTCCTGGCCGCGGTCTTCATCTTTCATCCCTGGCTCGGCTTCCTTGCGCTGGCCGGCGGCGCGGTTCTCATCGCGGTGACGGCGCTCAACCAGACCAATACCCGCCGCGCGGTCCTTGCCGCGCATGCCGCGAACCAGCGGGCCGAGCGGCTTTCGGACCAGCTGCGCGATGAAGCCGACCTTGTCCAAAGCATGGGCATGCGCGGAGCGAGTTTCGCCCGCTGGGCGAAGGCGCGGGGCGAGGCGATGAGCGAGGCGATCTCCGCGACCGACCGGTCAGGTGTCTATTCGATCTTTTCCAAGACCTTCCGGCTGTTCCTGCAATCGGCGATGCTGGCCATGGGCGCACTCTTGGTTCTCAAGGGCGAGCTCACACCCGGCGCGATGATCGCCTCGTCGATCCTGATGGGACGGGCGCTTGCCCCTGTCGAACAGGCGATCGGCGGCTGGGCGGCGGTGCAGCGGGCACAGGAAGGCTGGACCCGGCTCGCCGCCCTTCTCTCCTCGGTGCCGGCCGACGGTCCGCGCACGGCCCTTCCGAAACCCCGCGCGATCCTCGAGGCAAACCAACTGACCGTGGTGCCGCCAGGGCAGAGCCAGGCGGCGTTGAGAATGGTGTCCTTCAAGATCGAACCCGGCCAGGCAATCGGCGTGATCGGCCCGTCCGGGGCCGGGAAGTCAACGCTCGCGCGCGCTCTGACCGGGGTCTGGCGGCCGGCCGGTGGCTGGATCCGGCTCGACGGTGCGACGCTCGAGCAATACGATCCCGACGTCCTGGGCAGCCATATCGGCTACCTGCCACAAAGGGTGACCCTTTTCGACGGCACGATTGCCGAGAACATCGCCCGCCTCGCGCCAAACCCCGACGATGTCGCCATCGTCACCGCCGCGCAAAAGGCCGCCGCGCATCAGATGATCCTCGACCTGCCCGAGGGCTATAACACCCGCGTCAGCCAGAGCGGCGGGCGGCTGTCGGGCGGCCAGATCCAGCGCATCGGACTTGCGCGCGCGCTTTACGGCGATCCGGTCATCCTTGTCCTGGATGAGCCCAACTCAAATCTCGACAATGACGGGTCGATGGCCCTCAACGCCGCGATCCGGGCGGTGAAATCCCAGGGCGGTTCGGTCCTGATCATGGCGCATCGCCCGGCGGCCATCCAGGAATGCGACCAGCTCATGGTGCTCGATGGCGGCATCCGCCGCGCCTGTGGGCCGCGCGATGAAGTTCTCAAGAGCATGGTCCGCAACGCGAGCGAGATTGCCCGCGCGCCCGGCCCCGGAGGCGTGTCATGAGTGAACCCGCGAAGACCCCCTCGGCGCGCGCGCCGATCTTGCTCGGCGCCGTGGCGCTGACATTGCTCGTCGGCGGCTTCGGCCTCTGGTCGGTCACGACCGAAATCGCCGGCGCGGTCGTTGCCGGCGGCCAGGTAGAGGTCGAACAAAACCGCCAGGTCGTACAGCACCCCGACGGCGGCGTGGTGGCGAACATCCTCGTAAAGGACGGCGATCTCGTCGCCGCCGGTGCGCCTCTGATCCAGCTCGATGGAACCTTGCTGACATCGGAGCTGACCATCGTCGAAGGCCAATTCTTCGAGATCCTCGCCCGCCGCGGACGGCTCGAAGCCGAGCGTGACGATGCGGCGACCATCACCTTCCCGACGGAACTGACCAACTTCGCGCAGTCCAGGCCCGAGATCGCCGCGTTGATGAAGGGGCAGGAACGGCTGTTCTCCGCCCGGGCCGAGACCGAGGCGAACGAGATCGACCAGCTTCAGCGCCGGCGCGGCCAGATCGCTAGCCAGATCGACGGGATCACGGCACAGCGCGCCTCGGCCGACAGCCAGTTGCGCCTGATAGATGCGGAACTCACCGATCTGAAACAGCTGCTCGACAGGGGATTGACCCAGGCCAGCCGCGTCTTGGCCCTCGAACGGGAAAAGGCCCGCCTCGAAGGATCGGTCGGCGAACTCGATGCATCCCGTGCCGAGGCGGAAGGCCGCGTGACCGAAATCGACATCGAGATCCTGAAGCGTGGCAGCACGCGGCGGGAAGATGCCAACAGCCAGCTCCGCGACCTCGGGTATCGGGAACTGGAACTGGCCGAACGTCGCCGCTCGCTGATCGAGCAGATTGACCGGCTCGACATCCGCGCGCCCGTCGCCGGCATCGTCCACGCATTGCAGGTTACCACGCCGCGCTCGGTCATCCGTGCCGCGGAACCCGTCCTCTACCTCGTGCCGCAGGACCGCCCGCTCGTCATCGCCGCCCGTGTGGCACCGATCCATGTCGACGAGGTGCGGATCGGCCAGGAAGTGACCTTGCGTTTCGCCGCCTTCGACAGCCGCACAACGCCGGAACTGTTCGGCCAGGTCTCGCGAGTGTCGGCCGATGCGCTAGTGGACGAGGCAAGCAAGACTTCCTATTACCGCGCCGAGGTCGTTCTCGATCCCGGAGAGCTGTCCAAGCTCGACGGCCACACGATCATTCCGGGAATGCCGGTGGAGGTCTTCATCCGCACCGGCGAACGCACGCCGCTGGCCTATCTCGTCAAGCCTTTCGCGGAGTATTTCAACCGGGCCTTCCGGGAAAGCTGAGATCAGCGTGATCGTCCCGCCGGCGCCGCTGGCTTCTACGCCCGCCCGGCAGGTGTAGTGCGCGCGGGCGGTAGTCCCGATCAGACCCTAGCGCGCTCCGCAATATCCGTGCAGCTGCGGCGCGGCCCTCGCCAACCCTCTTTCCCCCACGGACCCGCACGGCTAACCTCCGCCCCGAACCGGATTCGCAGGAGATGAAGACCATGGCTGGAAAGATCGACGCACGCCTCGCAGAACTGGGCATCGCCCTGCCCGACGCCCCGGCGCC
>JBNKFC010000224.1:0-7204 GCA_050289105.1 Paracoccaceae bacterium
CACCGTGCCCGGCGCGTTCCAGATGTAGACGCCGTTGCCGCGATCGTTCATCCGGTCAAGCCGAAGGCCCTCGATCGTGTTGCCGCGCACGACGGCGTCGCGGCCGCCATGCACGTCGACGCCATGGAGGTTGCCGATGATCCGGTTGTCTTCGATCACCGCCCGGTCGGCGCCTTTCACGATCTTGATGCCGGAGTCGATATCAGCGTTCATCCGGCCCGAGCCGGTCACGGTGATGCCGCGCACGGCGACATCGTCCGCAGCGACGGTAATCACCGTTCCCTGACCATCGCCGTCAACGACGGCCCCAGAGGGGCCGCTCAGCGTCAGCGACCGGTCGATGGTGACGGGGCCCGTATAGGCCCCGTCCCTCAGCACGAGCACATCGCCGGGGTCCGCCCTGGCGATGGCATCCTTCAGCGTGCCTGCCCCCGGCATGACCTGAACCTCCGCCGCCCAGAGGGGTGCGGCCAGCAGGATCAGAATGGGAAGCAGGCGCGTCGGCATGGTCAGCTCGCCCTCGGTTCCACGAACATCCGGCCCCGCATCTCCATGTGGAGCGCATGGCAGAACCACTGGCAATAGTACCAGTAAACGCCGGGCTGGCCTGCGGTGAATGTGACGGAACTCGTCGCCTGCGGCCCTATCTCCATCGCGACACCGTGGTTGCCCATCGTGAAGCCGTGAGTCAGGTCGTCGATGTCGTCGAGGTTGGTCACTGTCACCGTCACCTCGTCGCCTTCCTTCACCGTGAAGCTCTGCAGCGCGAACTCGGGCGCCTGGCTGGAGATGTAGACCCGCACCTTGTTGCCGTCGCGGATCACCGTGTCCTGCCAGTCGTCCAGATCGACACCGTCCGCCTCGGCCTGCTTGCGGGCCTCGGCCCACATCGGGTCTTGCCGGTTCCAGACGTTGAGCGGGTTCACCTTCGATGCATGCACGATGATGGAGTCGTGCGGTTCGGCGAAGGTTGGCCCGTCATGGACGAGCGTCAGCTTGTCTCCTTCGATCAAGAAGACCTGCTCGTTCTCGGGCTTCAGCGGGCCGACGTTCAGGAACCGGTCCTTCGAGAACTTGTTCATCGAGATGTAGAACTTCGCGGACGCATCCAACGTTTCGCCCTCGGCGGTGGAGTTATGGCCGGGTTGGTAGTGCACGTCCGCCTTGGTGATGATCGGGTCTTCGCCGTTCACCGCCTTCTCGATGTCCCAGACCACGACCTGGCTGTCGAGGAAGAGCGTGGTGTAGGCGCGGCCCTGACCGTCGAAGCAGGTGTGAAGGGGCCCGAGGCCCAGTTCCGGCTCGGCCACGACGGCCGAACGCGGATCGGCGCCGTTGTAGAACACGTCGTCGAGTTTGCGGACGTCGATCAAGGATACGGTCGGCGAAAGCTTGCCCCCGATGCACAGGTGGATCTTGTCCGGCGCCATGTTGCAGCCGTGCGGGTTGTTGGGCACCGGGATGTAGCGAGTGTAATCCTTGTTCTGGCCCTTGCGCCCGTCGATGACCTTGACGCCGTTCAGTTCCTGATAGTCGCCCGCCGCGATGCCCTTTTCGATCTCGGCAAGGTTGAAGACGACGACATGGTCCATCTCGGCCGCCGTCATGTCGGCAAGGTTCATCCCCATCTCGGAGTTGTACGAGGTCGAGAAGGCATACTTGCCGTCATAATCGGCGTCGGTGTTGTCGAGGTTGCCGGTGACCATGACCTGCCAGGCAATGGTCATGTCGTCCGCGTTGATGGCCGTGTAGAAGTTCACATATTGCGATGGATCGTCGAGGATCTTTCCGTCGTTGACCATGGGCACCTCGTCCTCGCCATTGGCGAAGACATAGTTGGTGCGCGGCCATTTCTGCGGTCTGAGACCGTGGATGCCCTTCGCGTTCGGGATCTCGATGATCTTGTCGCATTTCATCACGTCGCACCGCACCCGGGCGACGCGCGTGTTGGCCTTGTCGTTCATGAACAGGAACCGGCCGTCATACTTGCCCTCGGTGAAGGACATGTGGACGTGATGCAGGTCGCCGTTCTTCGGGAATTCGAGGCCGTTGGCCGCGAGGTATTTCTTCGTTTTCTCGGTCAGACCCTCGGTCAGGATCTTCTTCGACTCGTTGGTGATACCCCAGCCGGTGGCCGAGCAGGTGTTGAAGACCGGCACGCGCATCAGTTCGCGCATCGACGGGATGCCGAGGATGCGCATTTCGCCGGTCTGGCCTGACGACCAGAAGCCGTAATACTCGTCGAGTTGCCCTGGCGCGACATTTGCGGCCTCGGCCGCACGCGCGGCGCCAGCGCCGGCCAGCGTGGCTGCGCCAACGGCGCCCCCTGTCAGGGCCGCGCGCCCACCGAGCGCGCCGGCAATCGCTGCGCCCCCGGCGGTCGCGCCGAGAATACCCCGTCTCGTGATACCGGTCTTGGTTCCCTCAGACATGATCTGTCCTTTCATTCAGCAGGTTGGGATTTGGGTGAGTTCGGATGCCCGGTCAGATCGCGCGGCGCGGCCGAGCCCACGGCGTCGCGGCGCTTCGCTTTCTTGATGACCACCGGGCAGATGGTCTTGGACTGGTAAAGAACCTGACAGTGCAGGCAGTTGACGCATTCGTTCGGGTTGATCTCTCCGGTAGGATGGATCGCCTGAACGGGGCATTGGTTGGCGCATGTCTGACAGGGGTGACCGCATTCGTGGTAGCGCTTCAGCCAGTCGAACATGCGTATCCGCGCCGGGATGGCGAGTGCGGCGCCAAGCGGGCAGAGATACCGGCAGTAGAACCTTTCGACGAAAAGCCCGGCGATCAGCAACGCCGCGGCATAGGCCACGAAGGGCCATGCCCGGACAAATTTCAGGATGATCGCGGTCTTGAAGGGTTCCACCTCCGCGAGGTGTTCGGCCTGTTCGATGCTCATCAGCGATACGCCGAAGAGGCCGAGGAAGATCATGTACTTGACCGGCCAGAGGCGTTCATGCAGGCCCCAGGGCAGCGTCCATTGCGGGATGTGCAGCGCCTTTGCGACGCGGTTCAGAAGCTCCTGCAACGCGCCGAACGGGCAGAGCCAGCCGCAATAGGCGCCACGCCCCCAGAAGATCAGAGCGGCGGCGACCGAGAACCAGAGGATGAAGGTGAGGGGATCGAGCAGGAAAGCCTGCCAGCTGAACCCCGACACCAGCGCGCCGAACAGCGCCATCAGGTTCACGACCGAAAGCTGGGCGTTGGCGTACCAGCCGAGGAATACCAGCGCGAGGGTCAGGTAAGAGATGCGGAACCAGAAGAAGAACCGTTCGTTCCTCGTGAACCAGGTCTGGAAGAAGAAGGCCGCCGTCAGCACGAACAGCATCGCGCCGAGCGCCGCGATCTCGGTCGTGGAGCCGAGCCAGATCTTCTTCCAAAGCTGCGCCTGCGCCGCGCTTTCCTCCTGCGCGGCGGTCGCCTCTGCCGCCGTCGGTTCTGCCGCCGGGGCAATGGCGACCGGCCGCAGGTAGTTCTGCGGCAACTGATAGCCGAGGTCGAACGTGGTGAAGAGCTTTTCGATCGGCCCGACTTCGCGCTGCACCAGAAGCTGGATGCGGAAGGGTTGCGTGGGGTCGAAGCCGACGTCAGCTGGGATCTTGAAAAGGTCCGCCTCGGAAAACTGCGGCGCACCATCGGCGGCCACGGCGACGAGGCGCTTGTGCATCCGGTCGCGGAACCGGACCGAGACGTCGCCCTGGATCAGCACGATCCGGTCGAAGATGCCGCCCCGCACGTAGCCCGAGCCCTTGAAGCTGTAGAGACCGCGCCCGACGACGACGATGGCGTGCTCGCCGGTTTGCAGCCAGCTCGCGAGATTGGCGTATTCCGCCTCTCCCAGAATGGACTTGCCGATGGCCGGGACGGAGACGAGCGCCGTCTGCATCTCGATGAACGTGGTTTCGGGCGCTTCGGTCAGAGGACGGTCGGCGGCGCGCTTGTCCTCCATCGCAGCGAAGGCCGCGTTGACCTGCCCCACGTCAAGCGACAGGCGCCTGAGCGTGCCGTCGCCCTCCATCGCCATCCAGTCGTCCGAGGCCGGCGCCTCGGGGTTGACCTCGAAGGCGGGACCAGTGGCTTTCTCCTCGGGTCGAAGGCCACCAAGCCCCAGCGCGCGCGCGACCTTGAGGCCGGACCGCACGATGGAATCGTCGATCACCATCACCGTGACCGTCGCGCCCGAGATGATGTCCACCTCGTGCGATGTGCCACCCGAATTCGCCTCGGCCACGAGGTCGAGACCGACATATCCGGCCGCCATCGCCTTCATCTTCGAATCAGGGATGCCGATCAGAACGATGGGCTCGGAGTGCTTGACGAGCGAGACGCCGATAACCTTCGCATCCTGGTCGACGGCGACCATCGTGTGGATCGGTTTGCCGGAATATCCGGTCGTGCCGACGAAGTCGCTGGTCACGAAGGCCCAGCCGATGGTCTCGCCGGCTTTCAGGACCGGTGCGGCGACGACATCATCACGGATCGGCCCGAACGCGTCGGCCCCGGGCACGAGATCGCCGGCCGCAACCTCGGTCAGAAATTTCGATAGCACCGCCTCTGCCGACGCGGGCAGAGCCACGAGCATCAGGGAGAGGAGGGAAAGGAGAATTCGGAGATATATCATCAGCGGGCGTCCTCGAGATAACGCCCGAACCGGTGACACATCCCGGAAGCGATGCATTTGACTTTTGTCGAGTCGCGCGTGGCGATCTTTGCATCAATGGCAACCAGGGGACCGCGTGCCGAGTTGGCGCTTGCAGTGGCGGTGAGCGGGGGGCCACGCGATTGCGGGTGCACATACCGCCGTTTCCGCACAGCCGTCCTTGCCGAATGAACCCTGCGATACCGGCGCGCCGTCCGAACAGGCTCGATCTGATCGGGCGCAGCCAGCGCGGGAACCGAGAGGGCAATGCATATGGGACACTTCGCGCAATCCGTGGCGGGGAGCGACGGGGCCCCGCCGCCGTTCACGTAGACCGTCTCCGCCCCATTTTCCGAACAGATCACGATCGCGATGAGATTTGCGTCCGCCCCCATGGCGTGCACGCGTGGGCCCCCCGCCAGCGCTGTGGCCAGCAAAATCAGAAGCGCTATCAGGAGGCGGAAGTGAGCGAACATAAAGGTGCGATTACATGACCTGCGCGCCAAGTCCTTGATCTGGTTCAATTCAGCATTTCGCATGTGTTGTTCATGCGGTCTCGAGGGGCGCGGACCCCGACACGACCCGGACACTTCCACGGCCACTCAGCCGATGCCTTGACTTTAGTCACGGGCCACGTCTGGCCAACCGGGAAGGCGCATGCGTCACGCCCCGGCGCGCAGGTCGGTTTCGGACTTTGCCCTTGGTTCGATCGCGGCCCGCGATATCGGGAAGTCCGGTGCGATGTTCTCTCCAGACGGTCAGATTCACCATGACCGCGTCGAAGATCGAACGGCCGAAGAAGGATCCGCTCTGGCGGCCAGTCCGAAGGGCAACCCGCTAGGAGGTGCCTGGAGACATCAAAGAACGGAACATTTCAGTTCTGCTCATGAAACTATCGGCCCCTTGAGCGGAATCCCGTGACTGCAAGACTTTTCCCGGACGCAGAGCGTAGGCGGCAATGCTGTTTCGTTTTTCTTGTTGATCCCCTATATGTCTGGTCTTCGATCTTTCCGGGGCAACCAAGCCATGACCGAACTGAGCCCGACCGCACCGATCACCCAGGACGTGGTGACGATCCCCCGCAAACTCCCGGAGGGCGGGCGGGTGAACCTTGTCGGCCTGACACGCGATGGTCTGCGCGACGCGCTCATTGACGCCGGCACGCCAGAGAAACAGGCCAAGATGCGCGTGGGTCAGATCTGGCAGTGGATCTACCACTGGGGCGTGCGGGATTTCGCGGCGATGACCAACCTCGCCAAGGATTACCGCGCGATGCTGGCCGAGAAGTTCGAGATCGCGCTGCCCGAGATCGTGACGCGGCAGGTCTCGGCCGACGGAACGCGCAAATACCTTCTGCGCATCGCCGGAGGGCACGAGGTCGAGACGGTCTACATCCCCGAGGAAAATCGCGGGACGCTCTGTATTTCATCGCAGGTCGGGTGCACGCTGACCTGCTCCTTCTGCCATACCGGCACGCAGGAGCTCGTCCGCAACCTCACGGCGGCCGAGATCGTCGGCCAGGTGATGCTGGCCCGCGACGATCTTGGCGAATGGCCGGAACCCGGCGCACCGAAGGACGAGACGCGGCTGGTGTCGAACGTCGTGCTGATGGGCATGGGCGAGCCCCTCTACAACTTCGACAACGTCCGCGACGCGATGAAGATCGTGATGGACGGCGAGGGGCTGACCTTGTCGCGCCGGCGCATCACCCTGTCGACGAGCGGTGTCGTCCCCGAGATCGCCCGCGCCGCCGAGGAGATCGGCTGCCTTCTGGCCGTCAGCTTCCATGCGACGACGGATGAGGTGCGCGACAAGCTCGTGCCGATCAACAAGCGTTGGAACATCGAGACGCTGCTCAGTGCGCTCCGCGAATATCCGCGCCTGTCCAACTCTGAAAGGATTACGTTTGAATACGTGATGCTGAAGGGCGTGAATGACAGCGACGAGGACGCCAAGCGCCTGGTGAAGCTAATCCGTGGCATCCCGGCGAAGATCAACCTCATCCCCTTCAACGAATGGCCCGGCGCACCCTATCAGCGCTCGGACTGGGAGCGGATCGAGGCCTTCGCCGACATCGTCTACAAGGCCGGCTGTGCCTCGCCCATCCGCACGCCACGGGGCGAGGATATCATGGCCGCCTGCGGCCAGCTCAAATCCGCGACCGAGCGCGCCCGCAAGAGCCGGGCCGAGATCGCCGCCGAGGCGGGGCTTTCGGGGGGCTAAGCCTCTTGAGTGCGAAGGGCCGCGCCCGACACTCGGGTGGGCGCGTCGATCCGGCTGTGCGGTGCGCTTCATGGTGCCATCTGCCTCCGACAGCTTTCTTATGCCCGACGCTGCAATGCGCCCTCCCGGGGGGAGGTTCGGGCGCGGCCTGGGCTGATCGCCCGGGCCAAGTCGGGTGTGGAGTGGAACGCGAAAAGACCTACCCCGTGGCGATCCTCGGACGACCCTGCGCGGTCACCCTCAGCCGCGCCGCGATGAACATCGGCTGGCCCTCGATCTCGATCTAGCTGATCTCGCGCGCCGTGGTCACCCGCATTTCCTCCACACCGGCGCGGC
>JBNKFC010000225.1:0-19130 GCA_050289105.1 Paracoccaceae bacterium
TACATGGACATCCGCACCTTCGGCCTTCTGGAAGGCGAGTACTACTGGAAGAGCCAGGAAGAGGCGAAGGTCAAGTACATCAAGGCCCGGATCGCCGAAGTGACGTCGGACGGCAAGCGCCTGCTGGTCAAGGGCGAGGACACGCTGATCAAGCGCCCGGTCTCGATCCCCTTCGACATGGTGGTGCACGCCGTCGGCATGGACCCGAACGTCGACAACATGACGTTGTCCGCGGTCTTCGGGGTCGATCTCAACCGCTGGGGCTATATCGACAAGCAATCGGCCTATGTGCACACCGGCGAAACCTCGCGCCCGGGCGTGTTCGTGGCGGGCTCGGCGACGGGACCCGAGACGATCGACGACAGTATCGCCCAAGGCCACGCGGCCGCGATCGCGGCGCTGAACATGTTGCGCGCACCCGCCAAGGTGGCGGCTGAGTGATGTTCGGCTTCGCGCGGAAACAGGCGTCCACGGAACCGGCCAAGCTGGCCGGGCCCGTGCTCGACCTGTCCGGCCCGCGCCTGCGGCGGGCGTTCCAGAACCTCGTCAGTTCCGCCGAAGGCACCGGCGGGGTGGAGCGCTATGTCATCGCGCTTTCGCTGAAGGCATCGCTTTTCGAGGAACTGCTGGGCAAGGGGCATATCGACAAGCTCACCGAGACCGAGTTCCTCGACCTCGCGGCGTTCGTGACGCCGGTCCGCCGCCGCATCGGCAGCTGGCTGGCCGAGAACTCCTTCGACGTGCTGGTGCCGCGGCTGAAGCTCCTGCTTGACGGCTGGAGCGACACGACAAGCGCCGACGAGCGCATCCAGCGGTTCGTCGACACGTTCCCGAACGACCGCGCGCATCGCTGGGTCCGCGATCTCGCCGCCGAAGTGCTGCATTTCACCGCGCCCGACCGCTATCCGCTGATGACGCGCTGGGTCTGGGATTCGGGCGTCGGAACCGGCGTCCTGCGCGAAATCTGGCATGCCGACGATGTCGACGCGGCGGTGATAACGGCGCCCGATACCTACGCTACGTTCGCTGTCCTACAGGAGGAACTCGAAGGGTTCATCCAAAGCGAGGGCGTGTTCCGCGACCTGCACTTCTACGTCGATCTGCTGATGAGCCATATCTACTCCGGCTATATCAACGACCGGGGCGGCCAATATCTGCGGTCGGATTTCACCACCGACAGCGACCCTATGAACCACACGCGACGAATGTTGGGCCTCGATGCGGTCAATACCGAAACCGGGCGCACCCGGCTGCGGCTGATCGATGGCTCGGCTCACGTAATCGGCGGCACGCTCGCCCTAGACTCTCCGGAAGCACCCGATGCCCATTCATGAAAAATCGCTCATCCGGCCGGAAAACCTTGTCGAGCAGGAGAGCCTGACCATCGACGGGGTCGACGTTTCGGGCCACTGGTCGACCTTCATCAACTCGCGCGCGCTGACAAATTACAACGAGGCGATGCAGGATGAGATCCAGTCGCTTCCGGGCGCCGAAAATATCCACCGCTGTTGGCAGTGCGGGTCCTGCTCGAACGCCTGCACCGTCAATGCCGTGAACCCGGAGTTCAATCCGCGCTACTGGATCTACCTGATCCGGCTCGGGATGGAGGACGAACTTCTTCGCGACAAGGACATCATCTGGCAATGCGTCAGCTGCAACAAATGCACCTATGCCTGCCCGCGCGACGTGAATCCAGAAGGCGTGATGAAGGCCACGGCGCATTGGCTGGAGCTCAAGGGACATACCGAGAAGAGCCCGTCGACCCATTTCGACGAAGGCTTCACGGAGCAGATCGTCCGCACCGGCAAGATCGAGGAGGGCCGCGTCATGCGGACCTTCTTCAAGCGCACGGGCCAGCCGCTGAATCAACCCTGGCTCGTCGCTCTCATCACGGGGCTGGTCAAGCGCTTCCCGGTGGGCTTCCTTATGCGCCTCGGCATGGGCGCGATCATCACGCCGCGCACGAGCGGCTGGGCCCGCAGCCGGCAGGCGATCAGCGAATACATCGAAGAATCCGAGGCCCGCAATCGCAAGGCGCTGGGGCTTGACCACAAAGGGGGCCATTGATGGACGGCGATAGCATGAAGCGGGTTGCCTATTACCCCGGTTGCGCGCTGGAGGGGACCGGGCACGCCTACAACCGCTCCACCAAGGAAGTCGGAAAGGCGCTGGGGCTGGATCTCGTCGAGCTGAAGAACTGGAACTGCTGCGGCGCGATGGAGGTCAAGAACATCGATCCCAAGATCCAGACCTATCTCTCGGCCCGCAATCTCAACATCAGCGACGAGATGGGCTTCGACAAGGTCATGGCGCCGTGCAACGGCTGCTACCACAACCTCAAGAAGGCCGAATACGATCTCGCCAAAGACCCGGAATCGGCCGAGGTGAACGAGCGGCTTTCGGCGAAGGCCGGGCACAAGGCCTACAAGCCCGGCAAGGTGGAGACCATCCATGCGCTCGATTGGATCAAGCGCGCGATGAGCGAGGAAGAACTGGCCAAGCGGGTCAAGAACTCGCTCAAGGGCATGAAGGTCGCCAATTACTACGGCTGCATGTACACCCGGCCGCGTCACATCTTCCCCGAAAAGGACAAGGGGCCGGGCTCCGAGAGCACCGCCAAGCCGCATTTCATGGACGACATCCTCGCCACGGCGGGGGCGGAGAACGTCGATTTCCCGCTGAAGACCGCTTGCTGTGGCGGAGCGCATTCTCTGTCGGACAGCGACATCTCGACCAAGCTGGTGCTGAACATCCTGACCACGGCCGAGGCCTGCGGCGCTGAGGTGATCGCGACCGAATGCCCGACCTGCCACTCCGGGCTGGAGATGCACCAGGTGCGCGCCGAAAAGGTTCTGGGCCGCAAGACCAACGTGAAGATCCTTTATTTCACCCAGTTGCTGGGCATGGCTCTGGGCCTGTCCGCTTCGAAGGTCGGGGTGCAGGAAAACTTCTCGGACCCGCGTGAACTGCTGCGGGAAAAGGGGCTGGGATGACCACCACCGAGGCCGACATCTTCGCCGATATCCTGGGCGGGATCGACAGGCTCCTGTCCCGGATCGACCGGGTCGCGGACCCGGTGGCCGAGGCCGACCGGCTTCTGGCCGAGGCCGAGGATGTCATTGCCGCCTGGGTCACGGCCAAGGGCGGCGTGCCAACCGACGAGACCGCCGAGGGGTTCCGCCTTCTCGCGTTGCACCGGCAGGGCGCACGCGGCGAGCCAACGTTCAACGCCTGTCGCGAAACCGCGCGCGAAATCGTTTTTCTGCGTAATGTGGTGGCGGCGGCCGGCGACGACTCGGCGCAGGCCCGCCATCATCTGCGCCTTCAGGCCATGGTTCTCCGGCATCTTGCCCTCTTCGTCGGCGGCAAGTTGCAGGAGGCGGGCCTCGGCGATTTCTGCTGTTCCTCACGCCCGGTGCGCACGGCCGCGGCTGAGTCGGCCCATTCGAATGCCCCGGTGACGGGTGCAAGCTAAAGGAGACAGACGATGCCCGTAGTCCGCGGCTGCAATCTTCCAGACGACCTCGCCTATGATGTGCCGAACAACCTTTGGTACAAGGACGAAGGCGACGGCACCTACACCGTCGGTATGACGATGATCGCCGCCGCGATGGCCGGCGCGCTGGTTGCGTTCACGGCCAAGAAGGCCGGCAAGACCATCGCCGCGGGCAAGTCGGTCGCCACGGTCGAGAGCGGCAAGTGGGTCGGCCCCGCCAAGATCGGCTTCGACGCCGAGATCGTGGAGACCAACGAAGGCCTGACCGCCGATCCGAAACTCGTCAACAGCGACACTTACGGCAAGGGCTGGATGGTTCGCGTCAAGCCGGTCGACGCGACGGCCGCGGCGGCCGTTCTGACGCCCGGCAACCAGGTCGCGGCACCGTACGAGGCGAAGATGGCCGCCGATGATTTTGCCGGCTGCGCATGATCTGACGACGACCCGGCCAAGGGGAAGGGCCGGGTGACAAGGTAAGCAAGGTCCGGCGCGGTTCCTACTCGCCCGCCGGGCCATCACAGGAGACACAAAGATGCTTGACGACAGCAATGCAAAGTCGATGTCGATCATCGTGACCAAGGGGACGCTGGATTGGGCCTATCCGCCGTTCATCCTTGCCACGACGGCAGCGGTGATGGGCCTGGAGGTGACGATGTTCTTCACCTTCTACGGCCTCACGCTTCTGAAGAAGGATCTGAACCTGAAGGTTTCGACCCTCGGCAACACGGCGATGGAAATGCCGATGTTCGGCGGTCACATGGCGATGCCGAATATCCTGGCCGCCATGCCGGGTGCCAGCGCCCTGACCTCGACGATGATGAAGAACATGATCAAGAAGAAGGGTGTCGCGTCGATCGAGGAACTCCGTGATCTCGCGATCGAGGCCGACGTCAACATGATCGCCTGCCAGATGACCATGGATCTCTTCGAGTACAAGCGCGAAGACATGATCGACGGCCCCACGATCGGCGGCGCGGCGAGCTGGGTCGAAGTGGCCACGAAAAGCGACATAAACCTCTATATCTAAGGGAGAAACCTGGCCATGGCCGATCAAGTACTCGACGCGAAGGGGCTGAACTGCCCTCTGCCCATCCTGCGCGCCAAGAAGGCGCTCAAGGAACTGCCGACCGGCGGCACGTTGGAGGTGCAGGCGACCGATCCGGGCGCGGTGAAGGATTTCGAAGCTTTCTGCCGCACGACGGGAAATGAACTGGTGGAACATCACGTCGACGGCAACGTTTACGTCTTTACCATCCGCCATACCGGCTGATCCGGACACCCTCGGCCCGTCTTGTGACGTCGAGTTGGGGGCCGGGCACAGGAGTGGAGGCGGATGCAATCCAGCTTCGTGAACAGCGCCATCTATGGCGAGACCGGCTATCGCGGCAATCACCCGCTCGCGATCCAGCGCATCGGCTCTGTCGTGACGCTCTGCCACTCGCTCGGCTGGCTCGGCGCGGGCGCGGAGCCGCGCTGGGTCGAAAGCCCGGTGGCCTCGGTGGACGAGCTTCGCGCGTTCCACGACGCGGACTATATCGCCGCCTTGCAGTCGGCCGACAAGGCCGGCCGCGTGACGCAGGAGGTGCGCGAGCGCTACCGCATCGGCACGATGGAGAACCCGGTCTTTCCGGGCATGTTCCGGCGCGCCAGCACCTCGGTCGGTGGCTCGATCCTCGCGGCGCGACTCGCGATGCGGGGTGGGATCGCCTATCACGCAGCGGGTGGCACGCATCACGGGATGCCGGATCGGGCGAATGGCTTTTGCTACTTCAACGATCCGGTCTTCGCGATCCTGACGCTCCTTGATGAAGGCGCGGACCGGGTGGTTTATGTCGATCTCGACGCCCATCACTGCGACGGGGTCGAGGCGGCGTTTGCCGACGATGCGCGGGTGATGACGATCTCGGTTCACGAGGAAAACCGCTGGCCATGGACCGGGACGCTTGCCGACCGCGCCGGCGGGCAGGCGCGCAACCTGCCCGTGCCGAAGGGCATGAATGACAGCGAGATGACCTACCTTCTCGACAATGCCGTCCTGCCGCTCGCGCGCGGTTTTGCGCCCGATGCCGTGGTCATCACCTGTGGGGCCGATCCGCTCGACGGCGATCCGTTGTCGTCGCTGGCCCTGTCGAACACCTGCCTTTGGGATGCGGTGATGGCGCTGACCAAGGTCGCACCGGCCGCCGTGGTTCTGGGCGGTGGCGGATATAACCCCTGGACGGTGGCGCGCTGCTGGACCGGGCTTTGGGGGCGGATCGCCGGGTACGAGATCCCGGACCGGTTGCCGGAGGCTGCGACGCGGTATCTGGAGGGGCTGAGCTGCGATCTGGTGGATGAGGACGAGCGCGACCCCGCCTGGCTGACGACGCTGGCGGATGCGCCGAAGGCTGGCCCGGTGCGCCCGGAGTTCCGCCGCATCGCGGCGGCGGTCATGGCGCCTTCGGCGGTTCGGGCGGTGGCATGAGACATAACGGCGATCCCGGGTACAAACCCGCAATGCGCCTTCGGAAGAGGATGTGCGAATGACCAATTGGCATGACCGGATCATGACGATCGAGGCGTTGGAGGATGCCGAGTTCGACGCGGGCCTGATCGCCGACATGCAGCGCGCGGCCGAACGCCGGGCGCCGGGGCGGATCCGCTTTTCCACGCCCACCTTCAAGGAATACGACAGCGCCGAGGTCAAGGGCTGCGGCAAGAACAGCTTTCCCGCCTTCTCGATCACCGCGGGGGCCTGTGCGCTCGACTGCGATCATTGTCAGGCCAAGATACTTGAGCCGATGATCCCCGCGACGAAGCCCGAGATGCTGGACCGCAAGGTGCGCGACCTGATCATGCTTCAGGGGCTTCAGGGCTTCCTGCTCTCTGGCGGGTCGAACCGGCGCAACGAGATCCGCTATGAACGGTTCTATCCGGTGATCGAGGGGCTGAAACGCGACTTCCCCGATCTTAAGGTCGCCATCCATACCGCCTTGACGGATGAGGCGGGGGCGAAGCGCATGGAAGCAGCGGGTGTCGATACCGCGATGATGGACGTGATCGGCTCCGACGACACGATCCGCGAGGTCTATCACCTCGACCGCCCAGTCGAGGATTTCGAGGCGACGCTGGCCGCGCTGTCCGCCACCAAGATGGAAATCTCGCCGCATATCGTCGTCGGTCTGCATTACGGCGAGATCCGGGGCGAGGCACGGGCGCTCGACATGATCGCGCGCTATCCGGTGAACGCGCTTGTGCTGGTCGTGATCATGCCCTTCTACGCGCGGCCCGGAACGTTCAAGACGCCCGCGACGGCCGATGTCGGTCGCATCTTCCTTGAGGCGCGCGAGCGTCTGCCGAAAAAGCAGGTTCTCTTGGGCTGTGCGCGGCCCGCCGGTATGCACAAGCGGGTCACCGATGCCTACGCGGTGATGGCGGGGCTCGACGGAATCGCCTTCCCGGCCGAGGGTGCGGTCGAGGTCTGCCGCGAGATCGGGCGCGATTGGCACCAGGAACATGCCTGCTGCTCGATCAAGATCGGCGCCGATCTCGGCAAGGGGGCGGGCCTGCGGGTGCCGTCCTGCGCGGCATGAGGACCGGATGACGCAAGGACGCGATATCGACGTGCTGGTGGTGGGGCTTGGCCCCGCCGGCGCCGCTGCCGCCGCCGAGGCGGCGCGCGCCGGTGCCCGCGTGCTGGCGGTCGAGCGCAACGCCGAGCCCGGCCTGCCGGTGCAATGCGCCGAATTCGTCCCGAAGATGCTCGGTGCCGATGTCGGCGCGGTCGCCGCCGCGCGCGTCCAGAACATTGCCACGATGGAAACCTTCGTGCAGGCGGAACCCGTCGACATTACGCCGGATTTCCAGGGCCACATGATCGACCGCGCGCGCTTCGACCAGTCCCTGATCGCCGAGGCGCAGGCGGCGGGGGCCGAGTGTCGGTTCTCCACCCCGCTGCGCGAGATCACGGCGGACGGACGCGCGGTGATCGGCGACGGCGAAGAGATCGTGGCGCGGGTTATCATCGGTGCGGATGGTCCGCGCTCCCCCGTCGGGCGGGCCATCGGGGCGCCGAATGCGGAGCTTCTGGAGACGCGGCAGATCACCGTCGACCTCAAGCGTCCGCACGAGGGCACCGACATCTTTCTTCGCCCCGAGATCGTCGGCGGCTATGCGTGGCTGTTCCCGAAGGGGGATGTCTGCAACCTCGGTCTCGGTCTCGTTCCCGCCGAAAAGGCGCGTCTGAAGCCGCTTCTGGAGGCGCTCCATGCGCAACTGGTTGCCGAGGGGCGGGTAGGCGCCCGCGTCCACCGCACCACGGGTGGGCTCATTCCGGTCGGCGGCATCACCGCGCTGGCAGGCATGGCGGGCGCCGTGCCTGTGCTTCTTGCTGGCGATGCGGCGGGCCTCACGAACCCGATTACCGGCGCGGGGATCGCGGCGGCGGTCGTCTCTGGCCGGTTGGCCGGACAGGCGGCAGCGGCGCATATTGCGGGCCGGGCCGAGGCCTTTGAGGATTATGTCGAAGAGGTCGAGGACCTCTTCGCGCCGTCGCTGGCGCTGGCGCTGCGGCGGCGACGCGGTGTGATGGCCGCCTATGCGGATGGCGGCGCGCCGGGGCCGAAGGCGCTGCGCGACGGATGGATTGCCTATCCGCAGTATTGGACCAGAAACGACCACACGGGCGACGGACGCGCGCCAACCGGCACCCCGGTGAACACGAATTCGGAGGCGAGAGAGACAGCATGACCTGCCAGAAGCCAGAAAACGCCATTCCGGGCGCCAAGGGGGCCGGCGGCCTCGATTTCAACGCCTATGACCTGATGGAGCCGCGCCACCCCGGCGCGGTGCCTGCCGCGATGAAGAACGGCCGCCCGGTGAAAGAGGCGAACCGGATGCCGGAGGGCTTCTACCGGCCGAACTACAACATCCTGACGCCCAACATGCGCTCGCCCGACTATGTTCAGATGTCGACGGCGGCCGCGATCACGCTGGGGCTGGTGGACGGCAAGATGCATGGCTGCTCCTGCACGCGCTGCCTCAACCTCCTTCTGACCTATCCCGAGGGATGCCGGGCGAACTGCGCCTATTGCGGCCTTGCCCGCCACCGCGAGGCGGAACGCAACTACGCCGACCGCAACTTCATCCGCGTCGACTGGCCCGCCGTGTCTATGGACGAGGTTGTGGACCGCATCGCGGCGGATGTGGAGGGAACCCCGTTCCACCGCATGTGCATCTCGATGATCACCCATCCGAACTCAGATGAAGATACGGTCACGGTCCTGAAGAAGTGGACCGACCGCATCGACCCGGACGCAATCCCGATCTCGATCCTGTCGAACCCGACGACGATGACCCGCAATGACGTGCAGACACTTCGGGACATGGGGTCCGACATCTTTACCGTGGCGCTCGATGCCGCGACACCGGACCTCTTCGACCGGACGCGCGGCAAGGGCGTGCAGTCGCCGCACACCTGGAAGAAATACTGGGAGATCATGCTGGAGGCCCGCGACATTTTCGGGCCGCAGAAGTTCGGCGCGCATATCATCGTCGGCATGGGCGAGACCGAATACGACGTGATGAAGGTCGTCCAGGAACTCGTTGATCTTGGAGGACATTCTCACATGTTCTGCTTCTTCCCCGAGAAGGGCAGCCTGATGGACCATTTGCCGGCGACGCCGCGCGACCAGTGGCGGCGGGTGCAGCTTGCGCGCTACCTCGTGGATTACTGCGGCGTCCGCATCGATCAGATGGCCTTCGACGAAGAAGGCCGGATCACCGATTTCGGGATGCCGAAGTCGGAGCTTTCGGCGATCATCGACGCCGGGATCGCGTTCCGCACCTCGGGCTGCCCAGGCAAGTTCGCCGACGACATCTCGGCCTGCGACCGGCCCTACGGCGACAGCCCGCCCTCGAATATCGCGAGCTATCCGTTCCCGCTGAAAGAGGTCGATATCCGCCGCGTGCGTAGCCAGCTGGCCATGGAAAAGCCGGGCGAAAGCTACACACCGGGCGAGGAGTTCGACCTGCTCTGAGGAGTACCGGCCAATGAAACCGTTTCGCGTGATCGACACAGGTGTGCGGCCTTGCCGCGAACAGATGGCGTTCGATCAGGCCTTGATCGACCTTCACAAGGCCGGACAAGTCCCTGATACGCTTCGTTTTCTGACTTTTCCGCCTTCGGTCCTCGTCGGCCGGCACCAGGCGATCAGCCAGGAGCTGAACCTGCCCGCCTGCCGGGCGGCCGGGGTCGGCATCGGCCGGCGCGTCACCGGCGGCGGCGCGCTCTACCTCGATCAGGGCCAGTTCGGCTGGGAACTGGTGTTCAACCGCGACACGCTCGGGCTCGGGTCGCTCGGCGACGTAGCGCGCGCGATCTGCGAGGCGGCGGCCGACGGCCTGTCGCGGCTTGGGATCGCCGCGCGATACCGCCCGCGCAACGATATCGAGGTCGAGGGTCGCAAGATCTCGGGCACCGGCGGGTTCTTCGACGGCGACACGATCTTCTATCAGGGCACGACGCTCTACGACATGGACGGCGCCAAGATGGCGTCGTTGCTGAACATCCCGGCCGCCAAGCTCGCCAAGCGCGGGCAGACGAGCGGCGCCCAGCGGGTGGTGACGATCACCGAGCTTTTCGACGGCGCGCCTCCGCCCGTCGCCGAGGTCAAGGCCGCCCTTCTCGAAGGCTTCGCAGCCGGTCTGGGGATCGCGCCGGAGCCGGGTGAGATCACAGAGGCCGAGGAGACCGCCGCGCGCGACATCCTGGCCGCCGAAATCGGCACCGACGATTTCGTCTACAGCCTCGACGATCCGCGCGGCGCGGATGTGCTGTCGGGCCAGATCACCGGCAGCGGCGGCACCATTTCGACGCATCTGCGCCTCGAGGGCCCGCGGCAGGACCGCATCCGGGAAATCGTTATCACGGGCGATTTCTTCGTCACCCCACCCAAGACCATCCTCAACCTCGAGGCGGCGCTCCGCGGGGTCGAACTGGCCGATCTGGACTCCGCCGTCATGGGCTTCTTCGACGCGGCGGATGTCGGTCTCCTGTCGGCTCAGCCCGCCGATTTCATCGCCTCGATCAAGGCCGCGATCTCTGACGGGCAAGCGACGACCTGAGACCGGCGGCGTCCCGCTGATCCGAATTGAGAGGGCTTGCGCCCGACTGGCCCCCCAAGGGGGCTTCGACGCTATTCCGGGGGGCGGTGTTCCGGCATCGCAACCGGCGGTGCGCCGAGAAGGTTCCAGATCGCGTGCTCGGCCCGCTCCGAAGCGCCGGCCAGACGGACGGCGGTGACGATGAGATCGCAGGCCGGAAGCGTGCTGCTGAGGTCGGTCAGGGTCCGGGAGGTCAGATATCTGTCCGACAGGGACGCGGGGACCCAGGCGACGCCGAGTTCCTCGACCGCCAGTTCGACCGCCGCGAGCGTGAGCGCCGTCTCGACCTGCTGGACCACACTTAGGGCGGGATCGAGTTGGGGCAGCAGGACGCGCTCCAGCACCTGACCGAGGAAGACTTCTGGCGGATAGGCGATGATCGGCAGTTCTCCCATCGCGATGACCGACCGAAGACGCTGCGAGAGTGCGGGCGCGCAGACAGGTATCAGACGGTCCACCCCGAGAGTCGTCGTCTCGATATAATCCGCCTCGATCGGATGCTCCTGCCCCTGCACGCGATAGACGATCGCGATGTCGGCCTGACGCGAAAGGAGCTGCGCGAAACAGTCGTCGAGATTGGCCGACCGCAGGCGGATATAGGCGTCCGGCTCCCGCGCCTGCACGGCGCGGATCAGGCCGGGTGTGAACGCGGCCGTCAGCGCGTGCTGGCTGACGATCACGATGCGGTTGCGCGAGCGGCGGTCGCCGCGTCTCAGGTCCTCTGCCAGTTGCCGGAGGGAACCGGCCAGGCGCGCGATCTGGTCGCGCTGATCCTCGGTGGTCGGCCGGAGCTGGACGGGCTTGTGCGCGCGGTCGAAAAGACGGACCCCGACATAGTCCTCGATGTGCCGGATCCGGCGCGAGAATGCGGACTGGGTCAGCCGGCGCCGCTCCGCGGCTTCGGAAAACGACCCCGTCTCGGCAACCGCAAGTATATCCTCGAGCCACTCAAGCCGCATTGGCTGTCCTTAAGTTGCAATTCATGCATGTTATCTGGCGAATTTTGAATTTGCATTACCTTTTCAATCCCGACACCATTTGAATATCGCAAGTTGCAATAAGGATCTGGTCATGCATCTCGCCCGTTTTCCCCGCCATTTCCTTGCCCATCTGCCGACGCCACTCGAACGGCTCGACCGGTTGACCAAGGAACTGGGCGGGCCGGAAATTTGGATCAAGCGCGACGATTGCACCGGCCTGTCCACCGGCGGCAACAAGACCCGCAAGCTTGAATTCCTGATGGCCGAGGCCGAGGCGATGGGCGCCGAGATCGTGATGACGCAGGGCGCGACCCAGTCGAACCATGCCCGCCAGACGGCGGCCTTCGCGGCCAAGCTGGGGATGAAGTGTCATATCCTGCTTGAGGACCGCACCGGATCGAACGATCCCAACTACAACACCAACGGCAACGTGCTGCTTGATCACCTTCATGGCGCGACGACGGAGAAGCGTGGGGGCGGTCTCGACATGAATGCCGAGATGGAGGCGGTGGCAGAGACCTTCCGCAAGTCCGGTCGCAAGGTCTACACGATCCCCGGCGGCGGATCGAATCCCACGGGCGCGCTCGGTTATGTCAATTGCGCGTTCGAGCTGGTTTCGCAGGCCAATGATCGCGGGCTTGTCATCGACCGCATCGTCACGGCCACGGGCAGCGCGGGGACCCAAGCCGGCCTGATCGTCGGTCTGAAGGCGATCAACGCGGGCATTCCGCTGCAGGGTTTCGGGGTGCGCGCTCCGAAGGCGCGGCAGGAAGAGATGGTCTATGCCCTTGCCCAGAAGACGGCCGAGAAACTTGGCTGCGCCGGTGTCGTCCAGCGCGAGGACGTGGTGGCCGATAGCGACTATGTCGGTCCCGGCTACGGCATTCCGCGCGAGGATACGCTGGAGGCGATCCGCATGTTCGCCGAGCTTGAGGGTATCCTCCTTGACCCGGTCTATTCCGGTAAGGGGGCCGCGGGTCTCATCGACTACATCCGCAAGGGGCGCTACAAGAAGGGCGAGCGGGTGGTCTTCCTTCACACCGGAGGGGCCGCGGCGCTCTTCGGCTATGATGCGGTCTTCGCGGGTGATCAAAAGCGGGCGGCCGAGTAGTCCATGCAATGGGCTCATCCCGACCGTTTCTTCACCCGGCAGGTGCCGATGGCCCGGCCGGATCCCGCAGCCGTAGGAACGGAGGCTAGATGAGAACCGTCGGCATCCTCGGCGGGATGGGACCGGAAGCCACGGTCCTCCTGATGCAGAAGGTGATCGCCGCCGTGTCTGCGACGGACGATGCCGATCATATTCCGATGATCGTCGACCAGAACCCGCAGGTGCCGTCGCGGATCAAGTTCCTGATCGAGGGGGCGGGGGAGGACCCGGCTCCGGTGCTGGCGCGGATGGCGCAACGGCTGGAGACGGCCGGAGCAGAGGCGCTCGCGATGCCCTGCAACACCGCGCACCATTTCGCCCCGGCGATCCGTGCGACGGCGGACGTGCCCTTCATCGATATGGTCGCCCTCTCGGTCGCGCATGCGCGGTCGCTGGCGGGGAATGGAGCCGAGGTGGGCATCCTCGCCTCGCCGGCCGTCCGCAAGGTCGGACTCTTCGACGCTCCGATGACCGCGGCGGGGCTCACGCCGCTCTATGCCGAGGATGAGGTCGCGACGCTGGCGGCGATCCGGCGGATCAAGGCCGACGGCCCGGACGCATCCGCACGCGCCGCCTTGGCCGCGGCCTCTGACGCAATGCTGGCGCGCGGGGCGAAGGTGCAGATGATTGCCTGCACGGAATTTTCGCTGATCGCGGATGCCGTTGCACCTGAGGCCGTGGCCTTTGACACTCTCGACGTGCTGGTGCACGCCATCAAGGAATTCGCGCTCGCGGGAAGCGCGAAGACAGGGACGGCGGCGCCATGACCGCCTGAAATCAAGACCGTAACGACAAGGAGGGAACTACCTATGAAGAACACACTGAAATTTCTCATGATCGGAGTGGCGGCGTCCGCGATGTTCGCAGGCGCGGCCTCGGCCGAGAAGATCATCATCGGTCATTTCGGCAACCCCACGCCGATGCAGCTCGTCGCGTCGTCCGACGCCCTGCAAAAGGAAACCGGCTGGGAGATCGAGTGGCGCAAGTTCGCCGCCGGTACCGATGTCATCGCGGCGATGGCCTCGGGCGACGTGGTCCTGTCGGAACTCGGCTCCTCGCCGCTGGCCATCGCGGCGAGCCAGGGCATCGACCTGCAGCTGATCGCCTTCTCGGACGTGATCGGCAAGGCGGAATCGCTGATCGCCCATAACGACTCGGGCATCGCCAGCGTCGCCGACCTCAAGGGCAAGCGCATCGCCGTGCCGGTCGGCTCGACCGCGCATTTCTCGCTCATGGGGGCGCTCCAGCATGAGGGGATCGCCGAGTCCGACGTCACGATCATGAACATGCCGCCCGACCAGATCGCCGCGGCCTGGGAACAGGGCGTGATCGACGCTGCCTGGATCTGGCAGCCGGTGCAGTCCGAGATCCTGAAGACCGGCACGCTGATCGTCGGCGCCGACCAGACCGCCGAATGGGGGTTCCCGACCTTTGACGGCTGGGTGGTCGACCGTGAATTCGGTCAGGCGAACAAGGACAAGATCGTCGCCTTCCTCAAAGAGATCGACAAGGTCAATGCCGCGTATCTGGCCGATCCGGCCGCCTGGACTGTCGACAGCACCGAGGTTCAGACCCTCGCCACCGCGACCGGCGCAGATCCCGCGCAGGTTCCGGGGATCCTCGAAGGATTCACCTTCCTGCCGATGGCGACCCAGGTCACCGACACTTGGCTCGGCGGCGCGGCCGCGACGGTCAAGGGCACGGCTGACTTCCTGAAAGCCGCCGGGCGGATCGATTCCGTCGGCGACGACTATTCGGGCTTCGTCAACGCCGAGTTCGCCGAGGCGGCGAAGTAACAATGTCCGGTCCCGGCCCCCTGTTGAGGGGGCCGGGAACCCCGACGGGAGGAAACGCGCATGGGGCTGAACATCGACAATGCGTCGGTCGTGTACCCGGCCGCCGACGGGCGCCCGCCCGTGGACGCGCTGCGGAACATCGACCTTTCAATCGAGAATGACGATTTCGTCGTCGCCCTGGGTGCGTCCGGATGCGGCAAGTCAACCTTGCTCAACCTGATCGCCGGGTTCCTGTCGCCGACCTCGGGACAAATCCTGCTCGACGGCCGCCCGGTGCAGGGCCCGGGTGCCGACCGGTCGGTTGTATTCCAGAAGCACGCGCTGCTGCCCTGGCTCAACGTCATCGACAACGTGGCGTTCGGGCTCAAGCTCCAGGGCGTGGGCGAGAAGGCGCGCCGCGAGATCGCCGGCAAGTTCATCGCGCTTCTTGGCCTCGACGGGTTCCAGCAGTCGCCCGTCTACAAGCTCTCGGGCGGCATGCAGCAGCGCGTCGGCATCGCCCGCGCGCTGACCTGCGACCCCAAGGTCCTTCTCATGGACGAACCCCTCGGCGCCCTCGACGCCCTGACGCGCGAGAAGGCGCAGGAACTGATCCTCAACATCTGGAACGAGACCCACAAATCGGTCTTCTTCATCACCCATTCGGTCGAGGAGGCGCTGTTCATGGGCACCAAACTCATCGTCATGTCGCCCCGGCCGGGCCGCATCGCCCACCGCTTCGACCTGCCGTTCTCGCGCCGGTTCCTGGCCGGTGAGACCGCGCGCCACGTCAAGGCGTCACCCGAATTCATCGAGCTGCGCGAGGAGGTCCTCGGGATCATCTTCGCCGACGAGGAGGCCGTGGCATGAGCGACGACACCCGCAACAAGACCCAGAAGCGCTCCGGCGGCCTGATCTCCTCCCTCTCGAAGGGCCGGGCGACGAAGCCGGGCGAAATCTACGGCGTCCCGGGGCAGGGCGAAACGCTCTGGCTTTCCGTGGGGTCGATCGCCATTCTGCTCTTCATCTGGTGGCTGACCACGGCGATGGGCTGGGTGAAACCGCTCTTCGTGCCGTCACCGGGCGCCATCGTCCAGAAATTCATCGACGTCTGGCAGAACGGCTTCACCAATACATCGTTCCTGGAGCATATTGCGGTGTCCACCGCGCGTGTCTTCGGCGCATTTGTCCTGGCCTGCGCGGTCGGCATACCGCTTGGAATCGCGATGGGGATGAGCCCGTTCGTTCGCGGCGTCTTCGATCCGCCGATCGAGTTCTACCGGCCGATTCCGCCGCTCGCTTATCTGCCGCTGATGATCATCTGGTTCGGTATCGGCGAGACCTCTAAGGTGCTGCTGATCTTCCTGTCGGTCTTCGCTCCTGTCGCGCTTGGCGCGCGCTCCGGCGTGAAATCGGCCGCCATCGAGCAGATCCACGCCGCCTATTCCTTCGGTGCCTCGCGCTGGCAGGTGATGCGGCACGTGATCCTGCCCTCGGCCTTGCCCGAGATCCTGACCGCGATGCGGATCGGCATCGGCTTCGGCTGGACGACGCTCGTCGCCGCCGAGATGGTCGCGGCGACGAAAGGGCTCGGCTACATGGTGCTGTCGGCCTCGCAGTTCCTGCAAACCTCGACGGTGATCATGGGGATCATCGTGATCGCCGCCATAGCCTATGCCTTCGATCTGCTGATGCGGTTCGTGGAACGCAAGGTCGTGCCCTGGAAGGGCCGCATGTAGGCCGCAAGCGCTCCAGACCCCACCCGATAAGCGACCGGTCGGTGAACGGCCGGCCGCTGCGCGTTAAACCCGGTCCGTACCGGCATCTTTTCGACCTGTGTCGCCCGTCACAGCCAGCCGGCGCCCGTCTCCTCATCCTAGCGACTGTCAGTGAGCAACACGCTCCATTCGCAGTCGACAGGATAACGAGATGTTCAAGGCCATTCTCATCGCAAGCTTTTTCGTCACCGGAACGCCGGTTTGCGCCGCTCAGGATGCCGTGGCGCCGGGTCTGCGCAACGCGGATCAAGAGGTTCATCGCGTCGATCCGGGAAAGACGCTGAAGCTGATCAAGCGCATCAAGGATGCCGGCGGCCGTGGTGTCGCATCGTAAACGACACCGCGCGCGGGCAATCGCCGCGCGGCTAGGCTTGTCGCCAACATCACCGGGTTTTTCACAGGCATAGGCAGGAGATGACAGGATGACTGGCCCCGCCCATTCTTTCGCGACGGCGCCCTGCGCCGCCCGTTTCGCGCGACCGCAAGGGAGGGTCCGGTCATGAGAGGCATCGGGTCCGGACTTGTCGCAAGTCTTCTGATATCGACCTTCCTCACCTCCGGCGCGGCCGAGGCACAGCCCGGCCGCGAGCTGGACCGGCTTCTCGGGGAGGCGCCCGGACTGGGCGCGATGCGCGGCATCGACATCTCGACCCGCGCGGCCAAGCGCTACGCGATCGTCATCGGGAACTCCGACTATTCCGCCATTCCCGATCTGCCCAACGCCCATGCCGATGCAAACGCGATGGCAGAGTTCTTCAAGGAACAGGGCTACGAGGTTCATTCCCATCTCGACATCACCAAGCGTGGCTTCGAGGACACGCTGCGCCGCGTTCTCTTCGACGTCGACAAGGATACCGAGGTCGTCGTCTTCTTCGCCGGCCACGGCTTCCAGATCGGGTCTGAGAACTACCTCGTGCCCGTCGATGCCGATCTCGACACGATCTACGACGTGCCGTTCGAAGCGGTCTCGCTCGGCTCGCTCGTTGGCATCATCGGCGCGCGGGCGCGGCTTCAGGTCGTGATCCTCGATAGCTGCCGCGACAATCCGTTCGCGGGCAAATCCGCCCTGACCCGGATCGGCAACGAACTCCGCGAGGCGCGGACCGGGTTTTCCTCGCAGGCGGCGCCCTTGAATTCGATGCTGATCTTCTCGACCGCGCCCGGTTCCGTCGCTTACGACGGCGAGGGGGCCAACAGTCCCTTCACCGCCGCCCTCATCGAAGAGGTCAGCGATGCGCCCGACGAACTCGTCAAGGAGGTCTTCGAAGGCGTGCGGCGGCTGGTGTTCGAGCGCACGAATGGCCGCCAGGTGCCGTGGGACAGCTCCACCCTCGTCGAACCAGCGAGCTTCGGTCTCGGCAACGCGCTGACGAAGCCGATCCTTGTCAGCAGCGCCGGCGCCGGGATCAATCGCGGCCTTGCCCGGATCGTGCCGCCCGACGAGGCGCCGGAGGTCGTGCAGGTGGCCGAGACCCGCGCCATTCTGGAGGCGGATTTCGTGCCCGAGGTGAAGATCGGCTTCGTCCTGCGCGACGGGCTCGACCTGACCCCGGCCGATCAGGTCACGATCGTCACGCAGCCGAAGACCGGGCGGCTTGTTCTGCCAGACGACACCGGCTTTCAACGCAATGTCGCAGGCGAGACCCTGTCGAGCGCCGATGTCGACCGCCTGATCCTCGTCAACGATTCCGTGCAGGTGCCGGCTGTCTCGCTGAAGAACGGGGTGATCGAGGACATGATCACCGTGAGCGTCGGTGGCGAGGAGCAGCGGCTGCAACTGAACCTGAAGCCGAACCCTTGCGACTTCGAGGTGGGCGATCACCTTGACCCCGACGGGATGGGGCTGACACGCTACGCGAACGAGATCCGGCCGGAACAGGCGCTCGAAGCCTGCCGCGCCGCCGTCGCGGCGGAGCCCGACAACGGGCGCTTCCACTACCAGCTTGGCCGCGCGCTCATCTCGCTGCGACAGACCGCCGAGGCGAAGGCGGAATTCGAACGCGCGAAGGAGCTTGGCCATACGCGTGCCTGGCAGGCGTTCGGCAACGCCATCCTGAACGAGGCGAAGGAGACGGGCGGCGTGTCCAATCCCAAGGCCTCAGAGGAGGTGCTGCAACTCTTTGCGCAAGGCGTCGACAAGGGTGATCCCTATGCCTTCTACTCGCTCGGCCGTCAGTTCATGCGCTTCGGCGGCACGGACGCGATCGAGATCGAGGGCTACGACCTGATGATGCGGGCGCTCGAGGTCGGCCATACCTTCGCGATGAACGAACTCGGTTATTTCTACCTTCAGGAAGATGGCGAGTTCTACGACGCCGAGCGCGGCCTGCGCTACCTGCGGGAAAGCGCCGCCCGTGACGACATTTACGGCTTCAACAACATGGGCCTTGTCTATCTGAACGGCCTTGGCGGCACCGACGTGGACGATGCCGCCGCCTTCGAGATGTTCCGCAAGGCCGCCGAGGGCGGTCACCCGAACGCGCCCTTCAACCTTGGCCGCATGTACCGCGATGGCCGCGTCGCCGGCGGGCGCGACCTCAAGGCCGCCGTCGAGTGGTTCAGCGAGGGGCTGGAGCGCGGCGACGCCAATTCCGGCGGCAACGCGGCCTATCTGATCTCAAGCGAGGGCGTGGCGGGCCATGACCTCTTCGATGCCGCCGTGCTGGCCGCAAAATCGGCTGCCCTCATCAATCAGGAAGCGGCAAAACCGGCGCGCGAGCTTCTCGCCTCGTACAACGAGGCGGCCCTCAACGGCGGCGCACAGAAGCTGATCCGCGCCCTTGGTGGCGAGGTCGAGGCCGACGGCGC
>JBNKFC010000226.1:0-2716 GCA_050289105.1 Paracoccaceae bacterium
GCCCGGATTTCCTCGATCCGCTTGGTGCTTTCGGCCGCCTTCGCGGCGATCTCGGCATCCGCCTTCGCGGTCGCCTTGTCGAGGTCCTTCTGGATCTCGGCCCGCGCCTCGGCGACGATCTTGTTCGCCTCGGCCCGCGCGTCGATCAGCGCCTGATTGTAGGCCTTCTCGGCCTCCTCGGCCTTGAGCTTCAGCTCCTCGGCCGCGGCGATGTCGTTGGTGATCTTGCCCTGACGGTCGGCGATGATGCCGCCAATCCGCGGCAGCGCGATCCGCGACAGGATCAGATAGATCACGATCAGCGCCACCACGAGCCAGAAGATCTGGTTCGGGAAGGTCGCGAAATCGAGCTGGGGCATGCCGACGGATTCGGCAGCGTGCCCTGCCGCCTCGGCTGCGTGGCCGGCGGCTTCGGTCGCCGTTTCGGCTACCTCTTGCGTTGTGTTTGCCATCTCGGCCCCCTCGAAACCCGGATTACATCCCGGACGGGCGCGAAAGCCCCCGTCCGGCCGTAAGGATGGTTCTAAAGGCTCAGACGGCGAACATCAGCAGAAGCGCGACGAGGAACGAGAAGATCCCCAGCGCTTCGGCGAAGGCGATGCCGATGAACAGCGTCGCGGTCTGGCCGGCAGCCGCCGACGGATTGCGGAGCGCGCCCGCGAGGAAGTTGCCGGCAACGTTGCCCACACCGACAGCAGCGCCACCCATGCCCATGCATGCGAGGCCAGCGCCGATGTAAGCACCCATTTGTACGATATCGCCTTCCATGTTCGTCACTCCTTACGGTTGGAATTGGCTAGAATTGAGAACCTGACCCTTAGTGGTGCGGATGCAGCGCATCCTTGAGATAGACGCAGGTCAGGATGGTGAAGACGTAGGCCTGGATGAAGGCCACGAGGATTTCGAGCCCATACATCGCGGTGATGGCGAGGATCGAGAGCGGCGTCACGGCAAGCCCGACGCCCGAGATCAGCACAAGCGGCGCGAAGGCCGCGAAGACCTTGATCACCGCGTGGCCCGCCATCATGTTGCCGGCAAGTCGGATCGAGTGGCTGACCGGCCGCACGAAGTAGGAAATCACCTCGATCAGCGCCAGCACCGGGCGCAGCGCCAGGGGCGCCGACGAAACCCAGAAGAGGCCGAGGAAGCTAGCGCCGTTCTTGACGAAGCCGACGATGGTCACCGTCAGGAAGACCGCGATGGCAAGGATCGCGGTGACCGCGATATGGCTCGTGGGCGTGAACGCCTTCGGCAGCAGGCCTAGGAAGTTCGAGAAGACGATGAAGCAGAAGACGGTGAAGATGTAGGGGAAGAACTTCAGCCCGTCCTTGCCGGCCACGTCCTCGACCATCTTGTGGATGAAGCCGTAGGCCATTTCGGCGATGGACTGGATGCGCGAGGGCACGATCGCCCGGCCGCGGGTGCCGAGCACGAAGAGCGCGATCACCGCGAGAACCGTGATCGCCATCCACAAGGTCGCGTTCGTGGGCGTGTACCAGGCCACGTGATCGCCGCCGAAGAGCGGTTTCACGATGAACTGATCCATCGGGTGGAACGCCAGACCTTCGCTATGCTCTTCCGTCGCCACGTCTATTCCCCTTCGTCCCGGGCGGAAGGTTCCGCCACTTTCTGGTCCTGGATCTCCTTGGCGGTGCGAAGCATCGTCTTCACCCCGGCCGCGAAGCCCAGCAATATGAACAGCACCAGGAAAACGGGCATGGTTCCGAAGAGCCAGTCGAGCCCGTATCCGATGCCAAAGCCGATCCCCAGTCCGGACACCAGCTCGATCACCATGCGCCAGCCCTGGCTGGCAGCCGAGTAATGCTCATCCGCACGAGGCTTCGGAGCACGGGCCCTCTTCGCCGCGGCGAGCTTTTCCTCCAGCGCCTTCAGACGCTCTGGATCGGGCTCGCCGGACATGGATTGGCCCCCTCGGTCAGTCGCGCGATAGCTAGAATCCCCTGTCCCGCGAGTCAATGCGGCATTTGACGCCGCAAGAGACGCCTAACCAACGGTTATTATTTAATTTTCCCATTCACGGGATCCGAAAGCCACGACCCCGCCGGCCCGATCGGCGCCGTTTCTGCCCGTTCCCCATATTCAACCTTCCGGTTGACGATCCGGCGAAGCCGCCGCAGAGATGGGCCATGCTCCCTGCCGTTCCGCCCTCGCTCGACGCCATCTTCGCCGCCCTTGCCGATCCGACCCGGCGGGCGATCCTGACGATGCTGCTCGAGGACGACATGGCGGTCACCGATGTCGCCGAGCCGTTCGAGATGTCGCTTGCCGCGATCTCCAAGCACCTGGCTGTCCTTGCCGATGCCGGCCTCATCAGCCAGGAAAAACGCGGGCGGGTGAAATGGTGCAAGCTCGAACCCGATGCGATGCGCGCGGCAACGGTCTGGATTCAAGGCTTCGGCCAGTTCGACCCCGTCGATTTCGACGCGTTCGAACGCTTCCTCGCTGCGGAACTGCCCGATCCGGCTTGATGGGCCTGCCTCCCCCGTCTGGGCCAAGGCAAGGTCGCGAAAGCCTGCTGGTCCGTTTATGGCCCTGAGCGCATGAATAGCGCACCCCTCCCAACCGCATGGTCCGGGCGACCAGCCCGGGCCGCGCCCGACCCTCCCCCCGGGAGGGCGCATTGTGACGTCTACCTCATGAGAAGCGTTGGAGGGATGTGGGGCCATAAAGTGCTCAGCACGACCGAGGCGAAGCG
>JBNKFC010000227.1:0-5084 GCA_050289105.1 Paracoccaceae bacterium
ATCGTGACCTTGTGCGGGGTTTTCGGCTCCTTGATGAAGAACTCCGCGCCATAAATCAGGAGATCGGGCCCGAGAACGCCCTCGACCACGTCGAGAATCGCCGGGTCGGTGGCCATCCGGTAGGCGAGCGGCATGACGCAATGGGCGTTGACCCGCTTGTAGGTGTTGAGAGGCAGGGGCAGGTCGGCGTCGAGCCAATCGCGCTCGATGGCCTCTAGTTCGGACCGCCAGGCGCGGGCCTTTTCGGGGCTCACGGCCTGGATCGGGTGGAGATAGCCGTTGTCCCAGTACCTTGCGCTTTCGGCTTCCGGCAGGTGGCCATTGGTCAGCGGCACAGCCATGAGATCGTCCTCATTCGTCGCGGTGCGGTGACGCTAGCGCGAGAATGGCCGAATGCGCAATGCACTCTCGCGCCGGGTCGCAAAGGGACGCGCCCGATCCTGGGTGGGCGCTTCGCGTCGGCCGAGAGGGGCACTTTATCGTGCCACATGTCTCCATCGGGTTTCATGGGACTGACGTGGCAACGCGCCCTCCCGGGGGGAGGGGCGGGCGTGGCCCGGGTTGGTCGCCCGGGCCAGGGCAGGGTGGCAAGGGCAGCCTCGGATGTTCCTAACTGCGTTTGGCCGCGATCATCAGCACTTCTGGCAAGGGGCTTGGATCAGCGCTCGGCCGGGTACGGCCGGCCGGCGCGAGCGGCCTCGATCGCGGCGATGTCGATCTTGCGCATGGTCATCATCGCCTCCATCGAGCGGCGGGCGGCGTCGGGGTCGGGATCCGACATCGCCTCCATGAGCGCGCGCGGGACGATCTGCCAGGAAAGGCCGAAGCGGTCCTTGCACCAACTGCAGGCGCTTTCCTCGCCGCCGTTTCCGACGATTGCGTTCCAGTAGCGGTCGGTTTCCTCCTGCGTCTCTGTGAAGACCTGGAAGCTGACCGCCTCGGTGAACTTGAACTGCGGGCCGCCGTTCAGGCCGACGAAGGGTTGGCCGAGGACGGTGAACTCCACCGTGATTTCCTGCCCGGCGCGCGTCGAGGGATTGTCGGCTGGCGAGGCGAGTGCCGGGCCGACATGGCTGTCGGGGAAGGTGGCGGCGTAGAATTCCGCCGCCTCCCGCGCGTTTCCGTCGAACCAGAGGCAGGTGACGATGCGGTTTTTGGTCATGGGTTCAGCCTTTCACTTCGGTCCGACGACGGCGAAGGTCGCGCCCTGCGGGTCATTGGCGACGACGATATAGGCGCCGCCGGGCACCTCATGCGGGCCGTTCTTCACGGTTCCGCCCGCGGTCTCGATCCGCTTGAGCGCCTTTGCCGCGCTGTCCACGCCGAAATAGGGCAGCCAGAACGATTCCCCCGGACCGGGCATGCCGGGGCGGGATTTCATCATCCCGCCGATATCCGCACCCTGCCACGAAAAGAGGTCGTAGCTGCCCATTTCGCCCATCGGCATCGAGGTGGAGGGCTTCCAGCCGAAGGCCTTGCCGTAAAAGGCCATCCCGGCCTTGGGATCGGTCGACATCAGCTCGTGCCAGCAGCCGTGCCCCGCCTTCATTTGCGCGAAGGCATTGCCGCCCTGCGCGCCGTCCTCCATCGGCAAGGGTTCGAGAATGCCGAAACCCGCGCCCTGCGGGTCGGCGAGCAAGGCGAAGCGGCCGGTGCCGGGGATCTCCGCGACCTCGCGGTGGATCTTTGCGCCCGCCTTCACCATCGCCGTGACGGCCTTGTCGGCGTCATCGACCGCGAAATAGAGCATCCACATCGGCGGCATCCCGGAGACGTCGGCGGGCATTTCCATCGCCCCCGCGATCATGTCGCTGCCGGAACTGGCGAGGTGGTAGCTGAAGCCGTCCATCCCGGCATCCTTGAAGTTCCAGCCGATGACCTTGGAATAGAAGTCCTCCGCCGCTTTCAGCTGGCCGGGCGTGGTCGTGAGTTCGTACCAGCAGGGGCTGCCGTGATGGGTCATTTCGTGCCTCCTTCCATCAGGATCGGCTCAAAGCCGCCATAGATCATGGGTTTGCCGTCGAAGGGCATCCCGCTCATGTCGGGGTCGATCTCCATCATCTTCCTGTAGGCGGCATCGCGGGTGGCCTTGTCGGGCCAGGTCATCCAGCAGAGGACCACCGTTTCCTCCGCCGTGGCGTCGACGGCGCGGAAGAAGTCGGTCTGCTTGCCCCGTGGCACGTCGTCGCCCCAGCCGACGCCGAACGACAGTGCGCCCAGGTCCCTGAAGGTGGGCCACCATTTCGCCTCGTGCGCCCGGTAAGCCTCGCGCTTGGCCGTAGGGACGGGAACGACGAATCCGTCGATGTATGACATGGCGATTCTCTCCCTGTTGCATGCGGGATGGTGAGAGACTAAGTTGTAAAAAGCAACTAGCAGTTGGAAAAAATGACTGAAACCGGCGAAAACCTGCATCCCAAGCTCCGCAGCGTCTACGAGGAAGGTTGCATCGCGGCACATGCGCTCGACCTCCTCGGCGACCGCTGGGCGATCCTGGTGATCCGCGAGCTGATGCTTGGCCCGAAGCGGTTCGGGCTGATCCGGGCCGGGTTGCCGGGGATCAGCGCCTCGGTCCTGACGCAGCGGCTGGAGGGGCTGGAGGCGGGCGGCGTTCTCCGGCGCGTGTCGCTGCCCGAGCCTGCCGACGTGCAGGTCTATGAACTGACCGAGCTCGGCAAGGGCGTGCGGCCGGTGATCGACGCACTCTGCCGGTTCGGGGCGCGGCTGCCCGGCCACGACCCGTCGAAGTTCATCAGCCCCTCGGCGCTGATGCTGTCGATGGCGGCGATGATCGACCGCAAGGCGGCGAGAGAGGAGGCGATCCGCGCCGGCTTCGACATGGGGCGCGAGACGTTCCGGGGAGAACTTGTGAAGGGCCGGTGGGAGGTGGAACGGGGTGCACCGGAGGGCGACATCACCTTTTCGGGCACGCCGAACGCGCTCGCGCCGGTGATCTACGGGGCGCAACCGCTCGTCCACTGGCTGGCATCGGAACAAGTGCGCTTCACCGGCGACCCGGTCGTGGGGCAGACGTTCGTCGACCTTTTCAGCCTCAGCTAGGTGCCGTCTGGCGCTGCAAGACCGCCCGGCGACGTCGTTCGCTCAATCGGTCAGTTGGTGTTGGAGTTGAAGATGTCGCGGTAGATCTTCCAGCTTCCGTCCGGCTGGCGTTTGAAAATCGTCAGGAACTTGCCGTCCACCTTGACCGGGTTGCCCTGAACGACCTGATCGGCGGCATAGGTGCCCCGCGAATAGGCCCAGTCGCCCATGAGCTGGATCTCTTCCGGATTGATCTGCATCGATGTCGCGGGCATCGCCGCGAAGGCCTTGGGCACGCCCTGCTCGAGCACATCCTTGCCGCGCGCCGGAATTCCGGGCGGCATCTGGATCCCGTCCTGATCCCACAGCGACAGCCACGTATCGGCATCGCCGGCAACCCGCGCCGCGCTGTAGCTTTCCCAGATCGTGCGGATCGCGGCCTCATCCTCGGCCGCGCCGGCTATGCCGGTGTCGGGCGTCAGAAGCGGGACCGCCAGGCCCATGATTGTGATCGCGATGAGTTTCCTGAATAACACGGCAAGCCCCCTTCGTCTGTCACTGAGGAAGCGTAACCCGTGTGATCTGGCGGTCACTGACGCTGGTCAGTTGCGGTTGTTCCGGCACGGAAAGGGGCGTCGTCCGCGCCTCTGTGGCAGGATCCTCTGCGGCCGGTTGGCTAGACCGCGCGGTCGAGCTTGGTGGAGAGATGGATGAGGCTCTCGGAGCCTTTGACGCCCGTCATTTCCCCGATCTGATCGAGCACGTCGTCGAGCGCCGAGGTCGAGGACGCCGCGACCTGGAGAAGGAAATCAACCCGGCCCGAGGTGGTGTGGATGCGCTCGACCTCCGGAATCGCCTTCAGCCGGGTCAGAACATTGGCCTGCGCGCGGGGTTCGATCGTCAGGAGCACGGTCGCCCGGATGCGGTTCTGCCGGGCCGCCTCGCCGAGCTTCACGGTATAACCGGCGATCACGCCGGACGATTCGAGCCGCTCCAGCCGCGCCTGGATCGTCGAGCGCGCTACCTTTAGACGCCGGGCGAGGGTCGCCACCGAGATACGGGCATCCGCCCCAAGAAAGCCCAGGATCGAGCGGTCGAGATCGTCCATTCTGCAACACCGGCGATTTGACTGTGATTTTCGTCATATTAACGACAGAGCACCGCAAATCTACTCTTTTTATCGGTCGATTTGTGCCTCATATCCCGCTCACTTCGTACAGGAAAAGGGCGGCTCATACGCACCTGGCCTGGTTGGTTGAAACGCGTAAGCGTCTCCCGACCCGTCAAGCCGGGGCAAGAGGTGGCTGCGCTCTGTTGGCAGGAGCACGCCGATGGGGCTTTCCAAGACTATCTGGGCGAATCCGTCCGAATTTCTTCGCATTCAGCAACCGGTCGACCCGGTCATGTTCTTCGCGCCGGCGGTCCTTCAGGCGACCGCGCGCCGGTTCCTGGACGGGTTTCCGGGGCTCGTCACCTATGCGGTGAAGTCCAACCCGGACGAGATGGTGATCCAGAACCTCGTCGCCGCCGGCATCCAGGGCTTCGACGTGGCCTCGCCCGTCGAGATCGAGATGATCTCGCGGCTCGCTCCGGCGGCGGCCATGCACTACAACAACCCCGTCCGCGCCCGGCATGAGATCGAGTATGCGGTGTCGATGGGCGTGAAGTCCTATTCCGTCGACAGCCGGTCGGAACTGAAGAAGCTGGCCGAGATCGTGCCGGCCGAGGGCGTGGAAATCTCCGTGCGCTTCAAGTTGCCGGTGTCGGGCGCGGCCTACAACTTCGGCGCCAAGTTCGGCGCGACCGTCGAACTGGCGGCCGAGCTGCTGCGCGAGGCGGAAGGCTACGGCTTCATTCCCTCGCTCACCTTCCACCCGGGCACCCAGTGCACCGACCCGATGGCGTGGGATTCCTACCTGCGTGCGGCGGCCGACATCTGCCGCGCCGCAGGCGTGAAGGCGCGCCGGCTGAATGTCGGCGGCGGCTTCCCTTCGCACCGGCTGAATGACCAGCTGCCCCAGCTCGAAGCGATCTTCGAGCTCATC
>JBNKFC010000228.1:0-9182 GCA_050289105.1 Paracoccaceae bacterium
CGCCACCATCGCCCTCAGCCGCGCATCGGGCAGCAGCCCCGCGAAGGGCCGCGCCATCTTGGCACCAAGGAGCGCAACCCGAAACCGCATCGGATACGGGATCACCTGCGCCAGAATCCAGCGCAGGGCCCGGTCGCGCCAGGGCCTGCGGTAGGTCTTTTCGATATGGGCGCGGGCATGGTCGACCAGATGCATGTAATGCACGCCCGATGGGCAGGTAGTCATGCAGGCGAGACAGGAGAGGCAGCGGTCGATGTGCTTGACCGTCTTCTCGTCCGCCGCCCGCCCACTCTCCAACATGTCCTTGATCAGGTAGATCCGCCCCCGCGGACTGTCGAGTTCGTCGCCCAGCACCTGGTAGGTCGGGCAGGTCGCGGTGCAAAAGCCGCAGTGCACGCAGGAGCGCAGGATCTCGTTGGCGCGCTGGATACCGGGATCGCGAAGCTGCTCTTCGGTGAATGTCGTCTGCATCAGCCCATCAGCCCCGGATTGAGAATGCCTCTCGGATCGAAACGGGCGCGCAGGCCCGCCGAAATCGCCGCGAGCGGTGCCGGTTCCGGCTGAAACGTCGCGATCCGCGCTCGGACGTCATCGGCGGCGCGGATCAGCGTGGCATGGCCGGCGAATGCACCGAGCCGCGCCCGCAGATCCTCGCCCTCGGGCATCAGGAGCCAGACAAGCCCCCCGCCCCAGTCATAGAGCACGGACCGCGCACCCGATCGCGCCACCAAGCCGGGTGCGTCCGACGGCTTCACCGACAGCCGCCAGACATCGCCGGCAGCCCCTTGGAAGAGCGCCACGTCGCGTACATCGCGCCAGAGCGCCGCCGTCGCCTCCCGCTCCAGCCGCACCGCGCCGAACGGCGCCAGCGTGGCTGCGAGGCGTTCCGCCCGGTAGGCGACCGACTGCGCGAACCCCTCGATCCGAAGGAGCGTTCCGGTCTCGCCGTGGGCCGCGCCGGTCAGATCGTAGGGAGAGCGGAGGGCCGCCGTCATCGCCTGCACCGCGCGGATATCGTCGAGCCCTTCGAGGACCAGCGTCGCCACCGCCTCCGGCGCCGGCAGAACCTTAAGGCTGACCTCGGTGAGGATCCCGAGCGTGCCCCAGGATCCGGCCATGAGCTTCACGAGATCGTACCCGGTGACGTTCTTCATCACCCGGCCGCCGTTCTTCACGACCGCACCCGTGCCATCGACGAAGCGCACGCCGAGAAGCGCATCCCGGCAGGCCCCGGCCTGCACTCGCCGCGGCCCCGAGACATTGGCCGCGACCATCCCGCCCAGGGTCGGCTCGCCCGTGGTCCCCAGAAGCCCGCGCCAGTCCGCCGGTTCGAAGGCCAGACGCTGGCCCTCGGCGTCGAGCGCCGCCTCGACTTCGGCCAGGGGCGTCCCCGCCGCAGCGACCAGCGTCAGCGCGCCCGGCTCGTAGAGACGGATACCCGCGATCCCCGACGCATCGAGAACCTCGCCCACGATCGATCGCCCGATCGGGCGAGTCCTGCCCCCGACGATCCGCAGCGGGCCCCTTGCCCCGGCGACGGTCGCGCTCAGTTCCTCTTCCGTTTCTGGCTGCATCATCTTCTTCTGTTCGAAAATACTCCGGGGGTCCGGGGGCAGCGCCCCCGGGGCGATCTCAGGCGGCGCGCCGCCCGGCACTCGCCGCCAGGGGAAACACCTTGGCGGGGTTCAGCAGCCAGTCCGGATCGAAGACATCCTTCACCCGCATCTGCGCCTCCATATCCGCCGCACCGTATTGCACCGTCATGAGATCGCGCTTCTCGATCCCGACGCCATGCTCCCCGGTCAGGCAACCGCCGACCTCGACGCAGAGCTTGAGGATCTCGGCCCCGAACGCCTCGCACCGCTGCAGATCGCCGGGCTTGTTGGCATCATAGAGGATCAAGGGATGCATGTTGCCGTCACCGGCATGAAAGACGTTTGCGACACCCAACCCGAATTCCGCGCTCATCTCGCCGATCCGGCGCAGCACCAGCGGTAAGGCCGAGACCGGGATGGTCCCGTCCAGACACATGTAGTCGTTGATCTGCCCCATCGCCCCGAAGGCCGATTTGCGGCCCAGCCAGATCTTCTTCGCTTCCTCCTCGGACCCGCTTTCGCGGAACTCCACCGGATCGTGACGCCCCGCGATCTGGCGGATCAAGCCCAATTGCTCGTCGATCTCGGCCTCGGATCCCTCGACCTCGACGATCAGGAGAGCCTCGCAATCGGGGTAGCCGGCATGGGCGAAATCCTCGCAGGCGCGGATGCAGGGGCGGTCCATGAACTCAATCGCCACCGGCAGGACACCGGCCTTGATCACATCCGCGACGCAAGCCCCCGCGACCTCGTTCGAATTGAAGCCGATCAGCACCGGGCGCGCGCCCTCAGGCTTCGGCAGAATGCGCAAGGTGGCCTCGGTCACCACGCCAAGCTGCCCTTCCGATCCGCAGACCACGCCCAGAAGGTCGAGGCCGCCCGCATCCATGTGTGCGCCGCCGATCTCGACCACCGTTCCGTCCATCATCACCAGCGTCACGCCGAGAAGGTTGTTCGTCGTCACACCGTATTTCAGGCAATGCGCGCCGCCGGAGTTCATGCCGATATTGCCGGCAATGGCGCAGGCGAGCTGGCTCGACGGGTCGGGCGCGTAGAAGAACCCGTCGGCCTCGACCGCACTGGTCACCGACAGGTTGGTCCGTCCCGCCTCGACCCGGATGAAGCGGTTGTCGTAATCGACTTCCAGCACCCGGTTCATCCGTGCGATCCCGAGGATGACGCTGTCCGCCGTGGGAAGCGCCCCACCGGCGAGCGAGGTGCCCGAGCCGCGCGGCACGACCGGCACGCCCTCGGCATGACAAAGCTTCAGCGCGGCCGCCACTTCTTCGGTGGTTCGCGGCAGGATGACGGCCAGAGGTGGACAGCGGTAGGCGGACAACGCATCGCATTCATAGGCACGGGTCTCGGCCGGATCGTCGATCACGGCGTCGGCCGGCAGGACCGCACGCAGCCCGGCGACGATAACCTCCCGGCGCGCCAGTACCGTGCTGTCAGGAAGGGGCATATCCATCGCATTTCTCCAAATTGGTAACAAATTATAACCAATTTCATCGTCAAGCAATCAAAACCGATGACCTGCGCCGAAATAGTCTTCGCCGAGTTCCCCGGCGTGGCGGGTGACGCGCCCGACCAACTGGCGAAATTCCGCCTATAATACCGACGATTAGCGGAAATCCGACGCCAGATCAGCACATTTACGCTACCTTTCACGCGGGGGATGCAACAAGGGAATAGACCCATGATTGCTGACCTCTGGCGCAGATCCGTCGCCGATGGCGACCGGATTGCAGAAAAGCTCCCACGGTACGGTCTGTTCCTCGGCCTCTTGGGGGTCGCTTTCGCGTGGGGCCTGGCAACGGCGAAATGGAAGGTCTTTCCACATCGCCAGCTCGTCTACCTGGAATCCGGCATCGTCGCGATGACGAAGATGGAGGACACCGAGCTTCCCCATGCGGCAATCGCACTCGCCCCCGAAGAAACGGCGATCGATCCCGTCGCCTTTTACGGCCCGGCGCCCGCGGCCGACATGATTCTCATGACCGGCGGCTTCAACTATCGCCAGGACATCTGCCCCGAATTTGGCTGCATGGCCTGGGTGATGGAGCGCGATGGCAAGGTGCTGCACACCTGGCAATACGATCCCACCGCCCTTTTCGATCACGACAAGCTCGCCGGCTTCACCGGCAAGCGAGAGGCCGGCAACATCTACGTCCAGGGGGCGACGCTCGATCCAGAGGGGCATCTCGTCGTAACGTTCCAGGCGCGCAACATGTTTCCTTACCAGGTAGCGGTCGCCCGCTTCGACTGGGACGGAAAACTCGACTGGATCCGCATCGATGGCAGCCATCACTGGCCGACGGTCGGTGCCGACGGCCGCGTCTATGTGCCGATGGCTCGGATCGAAAAGGACGAAGGCACCGTCGCGGGCACGAAGCAGAAGCTGCAGTGCAAGTACGGGGCGGTCTTTCAGGAAGGCGTGCGCGTGCTCTCTCCCGAGGGCCAGGTGCTGCATGAATTCTGGATGGAGGACGTGGTCAGAAAGAGTGACGCGCAAGGCCTCGCCTATGCGGTCCGCGACGATTGCGACCCCTACCATGTCAACGGCATCGCGCTGTTGAACGCGGCTGCGGCGCGGAGGTTGCAGGGCGCGCGGGAAGGCGACCTTCTCGTGTCGCTACGCTCCTCGTCGGCGCTCGTGGTGCTGGATCAGGACACGGGCCGGATCAAGCATCTGATCACCGGCCCGATGGTCGCCCAGCACAGTCCCCGCGTCCTGCCCGACGGCGATGTCGCGGTCTTCGACAATCTCGGCGGCATCGACACGGCGAACGGCACCCGCGTCCTCAAGCTCGACATTGTGACCGGCGCGCCGACGACCCTCTTTCCGCGCAACCCGGACGCGCCGGGGGGCGATCTCTTCTCCGAGGCGCAGGGTGACGTCAACTTTTCGGCCGATGGCAGCCGGGCGCTGGTCGCCGAAACGCTCGGGGGCAGGCTGTTCGAATTCGAGACCGCGACGGGGGCGCCGATCTGGTCCTACCGCTCGGTTTCAGACATGGCGCCTTTCTACAATGCCCAAGGCAAGCACCATGCCGGCCCCGCCTACGTGCTGATGCAGACCCAGGGCGCCCATTTCCTCAGCCGCGCCGATTTCCGTCGGCTGGATGGCGGCTGAGCGACCCGCTACTGCCCGATGGGACGTCAAACCGCGAGACGCGGCAGCGGCTCCGCCAACGTCGAACCGAACGGGAGGGGCCGCGTCCGGATACGATCCACCGCGTGCGACGTGGCTTGGATCGCGCCGAAGGATTGCCGGTGGCATCCCGACAGGCCTGTCAACGCGACCGGGTGCAGGTTAGGGTCACCATTGCCGCGCAAGACTCTCTCTCCGCGCAACCTGCGCTCCGGGCCGATCCGGCCGGCTCTTTCGAATGCGGGAGGAGTTGGTGGCGAGGGGGGGACTCGAACCCCCGACCCCGTGATTATGAGTCACGTGCTCTAACCAGCTGAGCTACCTAGCCACTCGGGGCGCTAGGTATGCCAGCCCCCGGCCCCCGTCAAGGACGAATCGCCCCGTGCGTCAGAGCCGGTAGTAGTCGCGGTACCAACCGACGAAGGCCGCCATCCCGGCGCGGATATCGGTCTCGGGCCGGTATCCGGTCAGCCGGCGCAGAAGGCTGTTGTCGGCCCAGGTTGCTTGCACGTCGCCCTTCTGCATCTCCATCAGGTTGCGCTTTGCCTCGCACCCCGTCGCCGTTTCGATCGCCGCGATGAAATCGCCGAGCGCCACCTTCTCGCCGTTGCCGATATTGACCACCCGCCAAGGCGCCACGGGCGAGAGGCTGTCGCCCTCCGCGATCGCCTCGGGGCCTTCCGGCCGTTCCGGCACTGCGTCGATGAGAAGCCGGATGGCGCGGACGAGGTCGGTCACATAGGTGAAGTCGCGGAACATGTTGCCGTGACCGTAGACGTCGATCGGATCGCCCGCGAGGATCGCCTTGGTGAACTTGAACGGCGCCATGTCAGGCCGGCCCCATGGCCCGTAGACGGTGAAGAAGCGAAAGCAGGTCGTCGGCAGCCCCCACAGATGTGCCCAGGAATGGCTGAGCGCCTCTGTCGCCTTCTTCGTCGCGGCATATAGCGAGACCTGGGTATCGACCTTGTCGGTCTCGCGATACGGCATCTCGGTATTGGCGCCGTAGACCGAGGAGGTCGAGGCAAGGAGGAGGTGCTTTACCCCGAGATCGCGCGACGCCTCCATCACGTTGAACGTGCCGTCGATGTTCGATGACAGGTAGCTGCGCGGAGCTTCCAGCGAATAGCGCACACCTGCCTGTGCGGCGAGGTGGACAACGATGTCGGGCTTGAAGGCCGCCATGTCGGCGGCAAGGCGCGCGTGATCCTCCAGCATCGCCTCGGTGAAGCCGAAGCCGGGATGCTGCTGCAACCCCGCGAGTCGGCGTCGCTTGAGACTGACGTCGTAATACTCGGTCATCCCGTCGAAGCCGTGGACGCGAAACCCCTCGGCCAGCAAGAGTTCGCACAGGTGATAGCCTATGAACCCCGCCGCCCCGGTGACATAGATGCGCTGCATGACTCTTCTCCGCGACCTTTCGACGATCCTTAGCCGCTCGCGCCGGCCTGTCCAAGCCCGGGCCGCGTCTTTGCCGTGGCGAAACGGACGCTTGCGCGCTAGGGAAAGGGAAAGGGGGCAGAGGATGCAGGTTCAGATCCCGCTCACACGCGATCTGGTGATGATCGGCGGCGGCCACACCCATGCGCTTGTGCTGCGCATGTGGGGCATGCGGCCGATTCCCGGCGTGCGGCTGACACTCATCAGCCCGGACCCGACGGCGGCCTATTCCGGCATGCTGCCCGGCCATGTCGCGGGGCATTACCCGCGCGAGGCGCTGCAGATCGACCTCGTGCAGTTGGCCCGCCATGCCGGCGCCCGGCTGATCCTTGGCCGCGCGGACGGTATCGACCGGGTGGCGCGGCGCATCCGAGTGCCGGGACGACCGGACGTGGCCTATGACATCGCCTCGATCGATATCGGCATCACGTCGGACATGCCGTCTCTGCCGGGCTTCGCGGCCAATGCCGTTCCGGCGAAGCCGCTCGACGCCTTCGCCGACGCCTGGGAGGGGTTCGTCGCCCTCACCGCGCGCGGACGGGCGGCGCCGACAGTCGCCGTGATCGGCGGCGGCGTGGCCGGGGTGGAGCTTGCGCTTGCGGCCCGCCACCGCCTTGGCCCCGGCGCCGAGGTGACGGTGATCGAACGCGGCGCGGCGCTCGCGCTGATTGGCGGCGGGGCGCGGCGGGCGCTTCTCGGGCATCTCGACCGCGCCCGGATCACGCTTCTTGAACACGCTCCCGCCACGGCGGTGGAGGTCGGCGCGGTGCGGCTTGCGGACGGACGCCGCGTGGCGGCGGCCTTCACCCTCGGCGCGGCGGCGACCCGGCCGCAGGGCTGGCTCGGCGAGACCGGGTTGGCGCTGACGGAGGGGTTCGTCAACGTCACCCAAACGCTGCAGACCGAAAGCGACGAGGCGATCTTCGCCGCGGGCGACATCGTCCATATGGGCTTTGCGCCGCGCCCCAAGGCCGGAGTCTACGCCGTGCGGCAGGCGCCGGTCCTGCTTCACAATCTCGGCGTGGCCCTGACCGGCCGGGGCCGCATGTGGCGCTACCGGCCACAAAAGGATTACCTGAAGCTGATCTCGACGGGCGGGCAAGGCGCGGTGGCCGACAAATGGAGCCTGCCTCTCGACGGGGCATGGCTCTGGCGCTGGAAGGACAGCATCGACCGCAAGTTCATGGCGCAGTTCCAGGACCTGCCGAAGATGGCGCCGCCGGCCCTGCCCGCAACCGTGGCCGCCGGCGTGAGGGACGAGATCGGCAAGGGCAAGCCCATGTGCGGCGGCTGCGGCGCCAAGGTCGGGCAGGCGGACCTGAAGGCGGCGCTGTCGGGCCTTCCGCGCCCCGCCCGGCCCGACGTTCTGTCGGGACCGGGCGACGACGCGGCCGTGCTGACCCACGGCAAGGGCCACCAGGTGATCACCACCGACCATGTCCGCGCCTTCACCGAGGATCCCTATCTTCTGGCGAAGATCACGGCGATCCACGCGATGGGTGATGTCTGGTCGATGGGCGCACGGCCGCAGGCGGCGCTGGCGCAGGTGATCCTGCCGCGCATGTCCCCGCGCCTTCAGACCGAGACCCTTCGCGAGATCATGGCAGCGGCGGCCGAGACTTTCGCCACGGAAGGCGCCGACGTCGTCGGTGGCCACACGAGCCTTGGCGCGGAACTGACGGTGGGCTTCACCGTCACCGGCCTTGCGGCCCATGCACCGGTGACGCAATCGGGCGCGAAGCCCGGCGACTGGCTGATCCTTACCAAGCCGATCGGCACCGGGGTGATCCTTGCTGCCGAGATGGCTGGCGCCGCGCCGGGGGCGGCGGTTGCGGGCGCGCTCGCATCCATGTGCCGGCCGCAGGGATCGGCGGCGCGGCTGATCGCGCCCCATGCCCACGCGATGACCGATATCACCGGTTTCGGACTTGCCGGCCATCTGCTCGCGATGCTCGACGGTTCGGGTGTGGCGGCGCGGATCTCGCTCTCGCATGTGCCGTTCCTGCCCGGCGCAGGGGCGCTTGCCGCCGCCGGGCATGGCTCCACGCTCCTGCCGGCGAACCGGGCATCGATGGCGCGGATGTTCCTGACCGAAAGTCCCCGCGCCGACCTTCTTTTCGACCCGCAGACCGCGGGCGGCCTTCTCGCCGCCGTCCCGGCCGAGGCGGCGCTCGATCTCGCGCACCGGCTCCGGGCAATCGGCGAGACACCTGCGATCCTTGGCGAGATCGTCGCGGGGTCACCATTCCTGACGGTCGAGGACTGAGCCGGCGGTGATCCCAAGGAGCGCCCGCACCGGGCGCACATCCTTCGTCTCGCACCCGGCGCTGGCGCGCCGGGCACTCGGGGAGCTACGCGGTCAGGGCTCGAACCGCGTCAGCGACCTGGTCCGCAACTGCGCCCAGCGCCTCGGGCGAGAGGCTTTCCGCCTCGACCACCATTTCGCGCTCCGGCGCGAAGCGGGCACGGTGTTTTTCGTAGCGCGGATCGTAATGCCGCTCCATGAGTTCGCGGGCGAGGTCGCGGAACGCCCCGTCCCCTGCCATGCTGAGCCAGCGCTCGATGACCTCCGCGCTGTGCTGGGACTTGAGCCGGCCGACGACCTTTGCCAGTCGCGCGCGGTCTTCGGTCAGATCGGCATAGGCCCGGGCGAGGTAGTCGGCACGCGCCGACGCAGGTGCCGCGATACGGATCCTCGGCGCGGCACCCATCGCCGCCCATAGCTGTTTCGGCACGCCGAGGTTTCCGACGCGCGAGCTTTCCGCCTCGACCACGACCGGCCGCGCGGGGTCGAGCGCCGCGAGCGCCATCGCGAGGCGCCCTTCGAAGGCCTTTTGCGACGGCTGTCCGCCAGGCCGGTCGCAGAAGAGGGAACCGCGATGGTTGGCAAGACCTTCGAGGTCGCTGACCTGCATGCCGCGCGCAGCCAGCAATTTCCGAATCTCGGTCTTTGCCGAACCGGTATTGCCGTCGAGCACGACGACGGGGGCCAG
>JBNKFC010000229.1:0-16857 GCA_050289105.1 Paracoccaceae bacterium
TAAAATTCAATCTACCGGCCGCAGTTCTCAGCTCCGAAACCTCTGCTTCGACAAGGATCACGCCACGGCAATTACACGCGTTTGCCATGATCTGGCCGCGTTTCGACCCTCAATATCTCTCTCGCCCGCATGGCATTAACCAGGCTTTAGTGATCTCGCCTTCAAATCCCCGCAACCCAATCGAAGGACATTCGCGTGGTTCGACCGACGGATCCCCTTTACTCCAGTCAGTGGCATCTGGCCCAAATTGGCAATCTTGAACGTGTCTGGGATTACTACACGGGGACGGGCATCGTAGTCGCGGTCTACGACAACGGCGTGGAATCGACACACGAGGATCTGAACGACAACTACGTCAATACCGGCAGTTTCACATATGGCGGCACCACGTATGGTTCGACCCCGCTGTCGCCGAGCGACGCACACGGCACCGCGGTCGCCGGCCTGATCGCGGCCGAAGCCAACAACGGCCTCGGGGGCGTCGGCGTGGCCTGGAGCGCCGAGATCGCGTCCCTGAATTTCCTCGAAGAGGTGATATTCTCGTCGACCGCGACAGTTCTGGCCGCGCTGGAGAACGCGGCGAACTTCGACGTGATGAACAACAGCTGGGGGGCTAGCCCGTATTATCTCTCCAGCCAGTCGCTGCTTGTTCCCAATAGCGACTCTCAATTGACAGCAGCCGCTTTCGAAACCGTGGCCCAAATCGGTCGCGGAGGGCTTGGAACGATTATCGTGAACGCGGCAGGAAACGAAGGATTGAATGCCAACGGCGAAGGCATGCTGGCCAGCCGTCACGTGATCGCTGTCGCGGCAGCGGATCGCTACGGCTACGTAACGAATTATTCCAATTGGGGCGCCAACATCCTGGTCACGGCTCCCGACGCCGCCTATACCACGGACCGGTCGGGCAATGCTGGCTACAATGCGGCCGGCACATCCGAGCCGACCGGCCCCGATCCGCTGGGCAATACGAACTATACCTCGGTATTTGGGGGAACCTCCGCTTCGACGCCGTTGGTATCCGGTGTCGTCGCGTTAATGCTCGACGCCAATCCCGGCCTGGGCTGGCGCGACGTTCACAATATCCTCGCCCTTTCGGCAAGCCACACGGGCTCGGCTCCCGGAGCGGGTCCCTCGGGGTTTGAACTTGGAACTTGGCAGATCGCCAATAGTGGCCATTGGAACGGCGGGGGAGCGAGTTTCAATACGGACTACGGTTTCGGCATGGTCGACGCCCTCGCTGCCGTGAGCATGGCCGAGGTCTGGACGACGATGTTGGGCGGTTCCAGCACGTCTGCCAACGAGGTGACCACCGGCGGCAGCTTCACCGGCGCAATCTCTATTCTCGACGCCAGTACGACTTACGCGCAGGTCGGCGTCGGCGTCGATATCGAGGTCGAGACGGTGATGGCGACCGTCAACATGTCGCATTCCTATGCGGAAGACCTCGTTCTCACGCTCATCGCTCCGGATGGCAGTGAGTTCACGCTCATGCGCAACGAAGGCTCGTCCACGTTGATGGACAGTGGCTTCAATTGGACCTTCGCCGTCGAAGGCACGCGCGGCCTGTCGAGCGTCGGCGTCTGGAGACTTCGGGTGGACGACCAGTTCGCTGGAGATGTCGGAACGATCTATGGTTTTTCGGTCGATATCTTCGGATCGAGCCCGCGGGGCTACGAGGTCCACACCTTCACTGACGACTTCCTGATGTACAAATCGATCGACCCGTCGCGCGGCAACATCATGTCGACGAGCGCGAATGACTGGCTGAACTTTGCAGGGGTCAGCGGCAATATCTCAGCAACAGTCGATCCTGGCCAAACGATCAGGGTCAATGGCCAAAATTGGGTGACCATGAATGCGTCATCGTCCTTCTCGAAGTTCGCTTCGGGAAGCGGGAATGACACTGTCTTCGGAGGTTTCGGAAACGATGTCATTTACGGCGGGATCGGCAACGATTCCTTGAGCGGAGACGATGGAGCAGACAGTCTTGAGGGCGGACATGGCCGCGACACGCTGCGCGGCGGATCCGGCTACGATACGATCTACGGCGGAAGCGGAGACGACATCTTGGATGGCGGCAACGGTCGTGATACCGCCTGGCTCGGCAATGGCAACGACGTCTTCGCCGACAACACCCAGAACGATGCGAACGGCAATGACACGGTCTATGCCGGCGCCGGCAACGACAGGATCAACGGCGGTGGCGGCCACGACCTCTTCAACGGCGAGGACGGCGACGACACGATCTCCGGCTGGCTCGGCGACGACACGCTGAATGGCGGCAATGGCTGGGACAAGCTCTATGCCGGCGACGGCGACGATGTGGTCAATGGCGGCAACGGTCGTGATACCGCCTGGCTCGGCAACGGTAACGACATTTACTCTGACACGGTGCAGAACGACGCCAACGGGCGCGACACTGTCTTTGGCGAAGCCGGAAACGACACGATCGATGGCGGCGGCGGTGACGACTGGCTCGATGGCGGGATCGATAATGACCAGTTGACCGGCGGCGTCGGGATGGACCAGTTCGTCTTTCTCGACCTCTGTGGACAAGACGTCATAACCGACTTCACAGACGATATAGACACGCTGGTCCTCGACGACGCGCTCTGGGGCGGGGCGGTGCTGACTGCGGATGATGTCATAGCCCTGTACGGCTCGATCATCGGCACCGACGCCGTCTTCGACTTCGGCTCTGGGAATGCCGTGACCATTGCGGGTGTCGCCTCGCTGGCCGTCTTCGTCGACGATATCCTCTTCGTCTGACGCAAGGGCCATCGGGCACATGCCTGCACGGTGCGGTGCTGTTGGCCGCCAGCAAGAGCGGCCGGGTCGGCGGCATCGTGCGGGCAGGAGCCGCCTTGGCTTGGCGATGAAGTCCACCCTGCCGGGACCCGCGCCGCGTGTGATACACATCCTTTTGGCACTGGACGGCCACGTTCCGGCAGGTGCACTTGAAGCGTTAGGGCGGGCCTGACGCGGTTTACTCGCCGGCGACCACTGTCAGGCTGCTGCCAGTGCGATCCGCCCGTGGCAAAGCCACGCCGTGAGTGGCTGGGTCGTATCCGGCGACCCAGCGCTTGAGCGCCGTCGTTAGCGCTTGGTCATCATCGGCCTCGGTGGCATCACGCAGGTCGCGAAGCGCTGCCGCGAGTTCGAGTTCCGAGAGATGTGCTTCGCGCACCGAGATGATCTTCGGATGCGCCGTCATCTTCGCACCTTTGCCCACCATCAGTTCTTCGTGCAGCTTTTCGCCCGGGCGCAGGCCGATCGTCACGATCTCGATATCTCCCTCCGGATTGGACTTGTCGCGCACCGTGTAACCGGCCGACTCGATCACCTTGCGCGCCAGATCACGGATCGCCACCGGCTCGCCCATGTCGAGGACGAAGACCTCGCCTCCGGAGGCAAGGCTGCCGGCGATCAGAACCAGCCGCGCAGCCTCCTGGATCGTCATGAAATAGCGCGTCACCATGTCGTCCGTCAGCGTCACGGGACCGCCGCAGGCGATCTGTTCCTGAAAGAGCGGAATGACGGAGCCGGACGAGCCGAGGACATTGCCAAAGCGCACGATCGAGAAGATCGTCTTGCCAGGCTGCGCCGCCTGTCCCTGCACGATGAGTTCGGCGAGCCGCTTCGTCGCGCCCATGACGCTTGCCGGACGAACCGCCTTGTCGGACGATACGAGGACGAAGCGCCCGACGCCACAGGCCCGCACTTTCTGCACGAGGACCGCGGTCGCCAAGGCATTGTTGGCCACCCCGGCGCGGGCATTCGTCTCGACCAGCGGCACATGCTTGTAGGCCGCGGCATGAAGGACGGCACCGATCGCGTGATCGCGCAGGACCCGTTCCACCAGGGCACCGTCGGCGATCGAGCCGAGGACTGGCACCACCTGCACCGGGAGCTTCTCGGTCAGGACCCGCATCTCCATTTCGGCATTGTAGAGCGCGACTTCGCTGAGTTCGAACAGAACCACCTTGGCGGGGCGGCAGGCGATGACCTGGCGGCATAGCTCGAGCCCGATCGATCCGCCGGCGCCGGTGATCATGATGTTCGCGCCACGATACGCATCGCAACCGGCGGAGATCTCGTCCTGAAGGCCCTTTCGGCTCAGGAGCGCACCGGGCGGGGCCGGCATCAGCTTGTCCACGAGTTCCTCTTCGCCGATGAGCTGCGCGAAGGCCGGAAGTGTCTGCACGTCGAGGCCGAGCTTGGCCATGCGGCTCGACAGGAGGCTCTGCTTGTGGACCGACAGCGACGGCATGGCGAGGATCACCCGGTCGACACGGTACTGGTCCAGCACCCGTCCGACATGAGCACCGGAAAAAACGGGCAGGCCAGCCACGACGAGCCCGCGCAACGTGGCATTGTCGTCGACGAAGGCGACGGGAAGGATGTCTGCCCGATTGCGCAATGCCGCGGCCAGCGCCATGCCGGTGCGGCCAGCGCCGTAGATCATCACGCGCGAGATTTCGGCGCTTTGCCGATAGATGGTCAGGAGGATGTGCAGAAGGCAGATCCGCATACCAGACGCGAAGGCGAAGAAGACGAGGCCGAAGACGACGTGAAAACCGGCGGGAAGGCTCATCTGTCCAAGAGTGGAGAGCGCGCCACTGGCCACGGCGAGGATCGCCGCGAAGAGCGCGGTGCGCTGCGCGGCCGCGACATCGTAGTGTTTCAGACGGATATCGGCGGTGCCGAGGATGATCGAGAGGCCAAGCGCCACCGCCATCAGGAGCGGTATGAGCGGCCAGTTCGAGGCGATGACGCGAAAGGGCAGAATTGTCGAGAAATGAATGATCGAGGCGATCGTGAAGGCCAAGGGAACGCCGCCGACATCCAGAAAGAGAAGTACGAGGCGCTTCTGCATCCGGGTCATCGACAGGACGAGTTTCACCATCTTCAAATCGCCTCGTTGTTCATACGCTTTCGCGCTCGGACGTTCTTGTCCGCTCGTCTCGCCGGCCCAAACAAGAAAACCCCTACCACCGCAGTAATAGGCGTATTGGCGAATGCATCAAGATCATACCTCCAGTTGTAGGATTCCGTCAGGCTTTTCGGCGGAATCCTACCTGTTTTCGCGTCACTAGGGACGTTTGGCAACATTCCGGACTGTTCGGGCCAGAATCCATAGATCGAGGCACAGCGTCCGACGGCGCTGATAGATGAGGTCGAGACGGGCTTTCGCGGGGACGCACCGACGGGAATAGACGCGGTCGGTCTCCTCCGGACTGGCGCAAGCCGCCAGCAGCCGCTCCTCGTGACGATGGTAGATGAGCGATGCGAGCCCGGTGACGCCTGGGCGGGATCTCAGGACGGCGGCATAGAGTTCGGGAAAGGCGTCGACATACTGGCGCAAGGGTGGGCGCGGACCGACGAAACTCATGTCGCCCTTCAGGATGTTGAAAATCTGCGGCAGCTCGTCGAGGCGGCTGGCGCGCAATACGGCACCGACCGGGGTGACCCTGCCCGCCTTGTCGCCGCCCGAAACCCCGCTATCTGCCGCGGTCGGCCGCATCGTGCGAAACTTCCACAGCCGGAACGCGTGGGTCGGGTCGCGCATCCGTTCGGACCCGTACAGGATCGGGCGACCCTGGGTGACCAGCAGGACGACCGCGATCACGAGCATGGCCACCCCGAGCGGGACGAGCAGGACCAATGCCAGAACGATGTCGAAGAGGCGCTTCCCCAGGGTCATTCGCCATCCTCGGGAAGCCCGCGCAGGTCCGCGACGACGTCAGCCGCGTCTGCCCGCACAGGCGGGCCGACGACCTTGCCGAGGAGCGTCACATCCAGCCGCACCTCGCGCAGTAGTTCCGACGGCGCGGGGCGCGCGCGCCAGGCACGGCCATCGGCCTGCAGCAGCTCCTCCATCCGGACCGCGCCGTCGAGCGCGACATTGAGCACCTGCGGCAAGTCGCGGCCGGCACGATGTGCCGCGAAAAGCCCCGAAAGGATTGCCGCCAGCGCCGCCGGCCCGACATAGCTGCGGGCGGGCCCCGTGCCGTCCGCGAAGAGATCGAGCATCTGGGGCTCCGTCCCCGGAGGTGCCCCGAGAAGCTGGTCCGCCCCGGCGACGTTGCCGATCCTGAGGCAGGTGACGGCCGGCCCGTCCGGATGGCCTTTGACCCAGGCGAGGGCCGCAGCCTCCATTTCGGCTTTGGCGCGGCCATAGTCCGACACCGGCGCGGCAGGATCAGATTCGCGCGCCGGGAAACGGGCAGGCCCATAGACCGCGGCGCTCGATGCCAAGAAGACACGCCCGACACCAGCTGCCCGCGCCGCGTCCAGCGCCGATAGCGCGAGATCGCGGTGCTCTGCCAAAGATGCCGCGTCCCCGCCGACGCGCCCGGCGAGATTGAGGATCGCATCCATCCCAGCCGCCGCGGCCGCATAGGCCGCCGGATCCGTCAGCGCATCGAAACAGGGACCCGAAGCTTGCCGGCGATGCTGCCAGACAAGCCCGCCCTGCCCTGACGCCATCCAGGCGCGGCGAAGCAACCGGCCGAGCCGACCACTTCCACCGACAACAAGAACCTGTCCGATGTCGAAATCACGCAATGTCGGAATTGACCTCACCGCTCCGTTTGTGCATTCAGCGTTATGCCCTGCGGACGGGGCTGCCATACCATTGCTGTCCGTGTCAGGGAACGGGGGAACGTGCGATGCCGTCGCTGGGCCGGTCACTTTGCGGAATAATCGTCTGCGTCACCCTCGCGGGCTGTTCGCTGCCTCGCGGTGCGGCGCTCGAGTCGGAAGTGCTGCGCGCGGCAGGATCGAAAGACGCGGACTTCGCCGTCGTCGATATCGAGCGCGAGACGCTGGACCGTGTCGCGGCATGGCCCGCGACCGGCGGCTTTCCAGCGCGGACCTGGCCGAAGAAATCGGCCGGTGAGCCTGGTCAGATCGTCGCGGTAGGAGACATCGTCGAGATCACTGTCTGGGACAGCGATCAAAACTCGCTCCTTGCCCCGCCCGAGCAGAAATCCTCGAAGCTTCAGACCATGCGCGTGTCGTCCACCGGCGCCGTGTTCATCCCCTATGTCGGTCCGGTCCGTGTTGCGGGCATGTCACCCGAACATGCGCGCGAAACGGTGCAGGAGAAGCTGACGGCGCTCATCCCCTCGGCGCAGATCCAGTTCGACGTCATCCCGGGACCGGCGAACGCCGTTTCAGTCGTCGGAGGCGTTCGCAACCCCTCGACCGTGCCTCTGGTCAGCCGCGATCTGAGCGTGCTTGACCTCGTCTCGATGGCGGGCGGCGTATCGGAAAGACTGGAAAACCCGCAGGTCCGGCTGGTTCGCGGGGACGCCTACTACGCGATCTCGCTGCAGCGCCTCTATGACGAACCCGCGCTCGATCCGGTGGTGAAGGGCGGCGACAAGGTCTTCGTCGAGGAGGACAAGCGCTACTTCCTGTCCCTTGGTGCCACCGGGGTAGAGAACCAGATCCCCTTCAACCGCGAGAACGTCTCGGCGTTGGACGCGATCACTCTGGCACAGGGGCTGAAAGACGCCCGCGCCAATCCCAAGGGCATCCTCATCCTTCGGCAATACGATCCGGCCGACGTTGCTCGGCTCGGTGCTGCAGGGCCGGAAAAATCGCGTGTTGTCTTCACGCTGGATTTGACCTCGGCGGACGGGTTGTTCTCGGCCGGGAAGTTTTCGATCATGCCCGGCGATCTGGTTCTCGGGACCGAATCGGCGGCTGGATCGGCGAGCACCATTATTGGTCTGCTCGGGGCGTCGACCCGTATCGCGGTGGATGCCGAAAAACTCTAGGGCGTCGCCAGGGCATTCCGGCGCCGCCTGACAGCGAAGGAAGATGACATGGCTACCGGCAAGAATATCCGCACCTGGTTCGACGGGCGCTGGCACGATGAGGACGTGGCGGTGATGCGCGCGGCCGACCATGGCAGCTGGCTCGGTACGACGGTCTTCGATGGCGCGCGGTTCTTCGAGGGGATAGCGCCCGACCTCGACAGCCATTGCGCGCGGGTGAACCGGTCGGCCGAGGCGCTGATGATCACGCCCACGGTGGCGACCGACGAGATGGTCGCGATCGCCCGCGACGGGCTGGCGAGATACCCCAAAGGTGCGGCGGTCTATATCCGTCCGATGTACTGGGCGCTCGACGGCGGCGACCTCGGGGTGGTGCCGAAGCCCGGTGCCACAGGTTTTGCGCTCTGCCTCGAAGAGATTCCCATGGCGCCGGAAACGGCCAGCGCGACGCTGACGACGACGCGGTTCCGCCGGCCAGTCCTCGAAAGCTCGGTCACCAATGCCAAGGCCGGTTGCCTCTACCCCAACAACGCCAGGATGCTCTCCGAAGCGCGGGCGAAGGGCTACGGCAACGCTCTGGTCGCCGACGCGCTCGGCAACGTGGCCGAGACGGCGACGGCGAACGTATTCATGGTCAAGGATGGCGAGGTCTTCACCCCGGTCGGCAACGGCACCTTCCTGACCGGCATCACCCGCGCGCGGCACATCGCCAACCTGACCGCCGACGGGGTGCGAGTGCACGAGACGGTCCTGAGCTTCGACGATTTCCGCGCCGCCGACGAGGTCTTCATGTCGGGCAACATGTCGAAGGTGACCGCGGTCACCGAATTCGACGGCACTCACTACCAGCATGGGCCGATGACCAAGCGGGTGCGCGAGCTTTACTGGGACTGGGCGCATTCTGCCGCCTGAGCGATGACTCCGGACAGCCAGAGCCGCACGGCCGGGATTGCCAGTCGCGTCGCAAGCCGCCATGATCACATCGCCTGACGGGGGAAAATTATGCGCAAGTTTCTGGTCGTGCTCGACGACAGTCGCGAATGCCTTAACGCGATGCGGTTCGCCGCCCTACGCGCCGCCCATACCGGCGCAGGGGTGACGATTCTCTCGGTCATTCCGCCCGAGGAGTTCCAGCACTGGATCGGCGTCGCCGACATCATGCGCCAGGAAGCGCGCGAGCGGATCGAGGCGCATTTCGAGGTCTTCGCCAAGTGGATGCGCGACCGGCAGGGCATCGACCCGGAGCTCGTGATCCGCGAGGGCGAACCGGTGACGGAAATCCTCGGACTGATCCGCGAGGACAACCACATCGGCGTTCTGGTCCTCGGCGCCGGGAACGACAAGTCGGGACCCGGCCCGCTGGTTTCGCAGTTGTCGAAAACCTCGGGCACCCTGCCGATTCCGATCACGATCGTGCCGGGCGAGATGTCCAAGGAACGGCTGGAAGCGATTACCTGAGAGCAGGGCTCATCTGTCCGGCATCGCTTCGAACACGGCCGCCACTGCATCGGTCAGCCCTAGTGCGCCCACCTGGCTCAGATGATCGCCGTCGCGAAAGACCGGCTGGCCTTCGGCGTCGAAAAGTGCGCAGACCTCGGACCCACAGAGCCCTTCGAAAACCGGGACGTAGCGGACATTCTCGTGCCGCGCGGCCAGCGACTTCAGGCTCGGCTCATAGACCGCGCGCTGGCTGTCCGCTTCCGAGCGCGAGAGCCCCAGCGGCGGTTCGGCGCCGGTCACCGCGTAGCGCCGCACCCAGGTCTTGATGTCGAGAGCCGGGCTGGCCGGCACGTCGTCCAGAAGCACGATCTCGCGGTCAGGCAAAGCCGCCACCAGCCGCTCGAGCGACCGGTCGAACGAGCCGGGATTATAAGCCAGACCCGATCCATCATAGTCGGCATCGATGTAAAGCGCCGGCGCATCCCGGTAGCTTTCGCCGATCCGTGCCCGAACCCACCAGGCCGACACGACCACTGTGTGAATTTCCCGGTGGCGGGCGATGAAATCGAGCACCGCCTGAACATCGGCATCGCCCGCGGATCCGGCGTTCCAGCGTCCCGGCGTGAAGACGAATCCGGGCATGGTGATCGACCATCCCGCTCGCCCGGCCCTTTCGGCGGCGGCGAATACCGCAGGGCTTGCAGCATCTGCATGGCTGTCGCCCACGAAGGCAAAGCTGGGCGCGACGCCTTCGGCCCCCCTTATGCAGGCACGGTCTTCCGCCAGAACCGCGAGGTCGGAGAAATGGCAGGGCCGCCGGTCATGCAACCAGCGCTCCTTGTCCAGAAGGCCTCGCTCGGAGACCATCTGCACAAGCTCGGGCGCGTGCCGGCCGGGAAAGCCCTTCGCGCCAAGGATCACTCCGGCGGCACATGCGGCCACGACGCTTACAAGGGCGGCGGCGCCAAACAGGGATCGCGGCGCCGCGAGTACCCGCCCCGACCGCACGGGCCTTTCGACATAGCGCCATGTCAGCGCGGCCAAGAAGACGCTTGCGCCCACAATGCCCCAGGCCTCGCCCGCAGAGAGCGGCTCTGGCCGGCCATAGACCACGGCCACGATCAACGGCCAATGCCACAGGTAGAGCGGGTAGGAGATCTTGCCGACGAATTTCATCGGTCCGAGGGCAAGCAGCCTCGAGGTCAGCGTCCCGGGAGCGCTGCCCGCAACGATGACCAGTGCCGCGCCCAGACAGGGCACCGCCGCGTGCCAGCCGGGAAAGGGCAGATACAGCTGGAATGCCAGAACCGCATAGCCGATCAGCACCAGCCCCACGATCCCGCAGCCCTCGGCGAACCATCGCCTTGCGCGCAGACCATTGGCCTCTACCAGCGCCAGAAGCCCGCCCAGCCCCAGTTCCCACGCCCGGAACGGTGCGAGGAAGAAGGCCAGGTTTCGGTCCTTGCCCGTTCCGACAACGCAGGCCGCGAAGGACAGAACAACGAGGGACGACAGAACCACCAGCCGCCCCCGCGCGGACAGAAACCTGACCAGCGGCAACAGGAGAAGGGGTGCCACTAGATAGAACTGCTCCTCGACCGCCAGGGACCAGGTGTGGAGCAAAGGCTTGATCGTCGCGTCTTCGGTGAAATACCCCGTCTGCGCGAAGAAGTAGATGTTCGAGACATAGGCGACGGCCGACAGGAGGCTCTTGCCGTAGTCGATCAAGTCGACCCACAGCATCTTCCAGATCACCCAGCCCGTCACTGCCGCCAGCACGACAAACAGCGCAGGGTAAAGGCGTCGTATCCGGCGGCCGTAGAAATCGAGGAACGAAAACCGTTTCTCGACCATCTCCTGGTGGATCAGGCCGACAATCAGATAGCCGGAAATGACGAAGAACACGTCGACGCCGACATAGCCCCCGGCAAAGCCAAGCCCGGCGTGATAGAGCACGACCGGCAGAACCGCGACCGCGCGCAACCCGTCGATATCGCCGCGATAGTCCCGCACCATGCTCTGGCCAAACGCCCCTCGTTCACGCCCAGCCAAAGCTACATCCGGCCTCAGATCAAGAGCGATGCCGCCCCTTCGTGTTTCAAAAGCGCGATCTTCGTCTCCACACCCCCCGGCGCGGAAAAGCCGCCAAGGCCGGACGCGCCGAGGATGCGGTGGCACGGCACGATGATGGGCACCGGATTGCCGCCGCAGGCTTGACCGATCGCTTGCGCGGGCGCGCCGAGTTCCTTCGCGAGGTCGCCATAGGTGCGCGTCTCGCCGAACGGGATTGCGAGCATCGCCCGCATGACCTCTCCCTGAAGACCCGGGCGGAAGGCGACGGGCAGGTCGAAGTCTCGACGGCTGCCGGCGAAATATTCGTGAAGCTGGCGAGCGGCTTCGGAAAGGAGCGGCGTGTCGTCGTCACCACCCGTTCCCCAGGATAAGGCGGCGATGCGCCCGTCCTCCTCGCGGAGGGTGAGCGGACCGAACGGGCTTTGGGTCGTCATCTTCGGCATGGGGCGATGCTGCGCCGCGACGCCGGGGCGCGCAACCCGTTTCATGCGGATCGGCCGACCCCTGCGCGCAGCCTATTTCTTGCGGGCACAGGACCTGCCGTTGACGAGGGCATGCCCCGTCGTCTGGTACCGAGCGGCGAGTTCGCGCGTGGCAAGCGCGATCAGGCAATCGAGTTCATCGACCCGATCCTCGTTGGGCGTGATCAGCGTGACGGTGACGGAAAAGGCCGGCTTGAGCTTTCCCTCGGGCTCGATGTCCATATCGGCCGGCGAAAGGCCGACAGTCACGAACCGCTTGTAAAGCCAGCGTGCATCGTCACCCGTCCCGTACCAGCTTCCGACGTCCGAACCCGTCTCGACCGTCGCGGCATAGTCTGCACCGGGCCCGCCTTCGTAGCGCATCCCGGTCTTGCGGAAGGCGCGCGTCAAAGGCGGCACGAGATAATCGCCAAGCCCGCTCGCATATTGCGAGCTTGTCAGCTGGATGATGTAGCTGGATTTGCGCGGGAAGTCTGGCGCCTGCTGGGCATGGGAAGGCAGCGCGGCAGCAATCAGCAGAACGGCAAGGGTGCAGCGCATGAATCTCTCCCCATTTACGGGGAGATTAGCGCAGCCCTTGCCGCCCGCAGAGCGCTTTTTCGCGCAGTCAGCCCCTTAGCCGAGAGCATCGTCGCAGCGATGGCAAACGCCTTCGTGCGCATGGCTGCCGACATCGGGCAGGATCTTCCAGCAGCGCTGGCATTTCTCGCCCACGGCGGTTTCGAAGACCACGCCCACACCCGGCACCTCGGGCAGGCGGAACGACTCTTCCGGGGCCGGGTCGGCGGTCAGTTGGATGTCCGAGGTGATGCAGATATCGGCGAAATCCACCGATTTCAGTGCCGCAAGCGTGCCCGCATTCTCGACATGAACGACCGGCGCCGCTTCGAGCGATGCGCCGATGACCTTCGCGGTGCGCTGCACTTCGAGCGCGGCGGTGACCACGCGGCGCACCTTGCGGATCGCCTCCCATTTTTGCGCCAGCGGTTCGTCGAGCCAGTCGGCCGGCGTCTCGGGCATGTCCTCTAGGTGGACCGAGGAATCCTCGCCCTGGAAGCGCGAGAGCCAGACATCCTCCATCGTGAAGACGAGGATCGGCGCGAGCCAGGTCGTCAGCCGATGGAAGAGAAGGTCGAGCACCGTCCGCGCCGATCGCCGGCGGAGGCTGTCCGCCGCATCACAGTAGAGCGCGTCCTTGCGGATGTCGAAATAGATTGCCGAAAGGTCCACCGTGCAGAAGGTGAAGAGGGTCTGGAACACGCCCTGGAAGTCGTATTTCGCATAGCCCTTGCGCACCGTGTGGTCGAGTTCGGCCAGCCGGTGCAGGACCCAGCGTTCCAGTTCCGGCATGTCGGCGGGTGCGACGCGCTCGCCATCCGAGAACCCGGCGAGGTTGCCGAGAAGGAACCGCATCGTGTTGCGCAGGCGCCGGTAGCTGTCGGCCGTGCCCTTCAGGATTTCCTTCCCGATGCGCAGGTCGACCGTGTAGTCCGACTGCGCCACCCACAGACGCAGGATATCGGCGCCGTATTCATCGATCACCTCTTGCGGGGCGATGGTGTTGCCGACGGATTTGGACATCTTCATGCCCTTCTCGTCGAGCGTGAAACCATGCGTGAGCACGCCGTGATAGGGTGCGCGGCCCTTGGTGCCGCAGGCTTGCAGCATCGAGGAATGGAACCATCCCCGGTGCTGGTCGGTGCCTTCGAGGTAGAGATCGGCAATCCCGTCCGCCGTCCCGTCCGGCCGGTCGCGGAGGACGAAAGCGTGCGTGGACCCGCTGTCGAACCAGACGTCGAGCACGTCGAAGATCTGGTCGTAGTCGTCGGGATTGACGAGGTTGCCGAGCACGTCGTTCTTGAAGCCCGCGCGGTACCAGACATCGGCGCCCTCGGCCTCGAAGGCCGCGACGATGCGCTGGTTGACCTCTGCGTTCTTCAGGAGGAAGTCGGCATCGGTCGGTTTCGCCCCCTTCTTCACGAAGCAGGTCAAGGGCACGCCCCAGGCGCGCTGGCGCGACAGCACCCAGTCGGGCCGCGCCTCGATCATCGAATGGAGCCGGTTGCGGCCCGTTGCGGGGGTCCAGGTCACCAACTCGTCGATGCTCTTCAGCGCCCGCGAACGGATCGTGTCGCCATAGGCGCCCATGCCGTCGTCGAGCTTGGCGTCGATGGCGACGAACCATTGCGGCGTGTTGCGGTAGATCAGCGGCGCCTTCGAGCGCCAGCTATGCGGGTAGCTGTGCTTGACCTTGCCCTTGGCGAAGAGCGCGCTGGAATAGGCCAACTGCTTGATGACGCTGACGTTGGCGGGGCCTTCCTTGCCATCGGGCTGGATGATGGCCTGGCCGCCGAACAAGGGCAGGCTGATACGGTAGGTGCCGTCCGGCTCGACGTTGTAGGTCATCTGGAGGCCATGCTTCAGGCCCAGCTGGTAGTCGTCGTCACCGTGGCTCGGCGCGGTATGGACAAAGCCGGTGCCCGCGTCGTCGGTGACATGGTCGCCGGGCAGCATCGGGACATCGTAGTCCCATTCCCCGTTCGCCGCATCGACGCCGCGGAAGGGATGGGAAAGGGTCAACGTTCCGAGCTCGTCGGCGGAAACTCCGCGCAGCTTCTTGAACTCCTCGACTCTCGCCGCGGTGAAGATGGTCTCGGCCAACTTGTCGGCGACGACGACCGTCTCGCCCGGCTTTCCGGACGAATTCTCCCCGACCGCGACGACCTCGTAGAGCCCGTAGGCGATCTCGGGGTTGAACGCGACGGCACGGTTTTGCGGGATGGTCCAGGGGGTCGTGGTCCAGATGACGACGGCCGCCTGCAAGAGGTCGGTCTGCATGCATCCGTCGGTCTCTTTGAACGCGGATGCCGCGACCACGGGGAACCGCACCCAGATCGTGTGGCTCGTGTGGTCGTGATACTCGACCTCGGCCTCGGCCAGAGCGGTCTTCTCCACCGGCGACCACATCACCGGTTTCGAGCCCTGATAGAGTGACCCGTTCATCAGGAACTTCAGGAACTCCTCGGCGATCACCGCCTCGGCGTGGTAGTCCATGGTGAGATAGGGATCGGCCCAGTTGCCGGTCACGCCGAGGCGCTTGAACTCCTCGCGCTGGATGTCGATCCAGCCCTCGGCGAACTTGCGGCATTCCTGGCGGAAGGCGACGGTGTCGACGTCGTCCTTGTTCAGGCCCTTCTGGCGGTACTGCTCCTCGATCTTCCACTCGATCGGCAGGCCGTGGCAGTCCCAGCCGGGGACATAGCGGGCATCCTTGCCCATCATCTGCTGCGAGCGGACGACCATGTCCTTCAGGATCTTGTTCAGGGCGTGGCCGATATGAAGGTGACCGTTGGCGTAGGGCGGGCCGTCATGCAGCGTGAAGGGCGCGCGGCCCTTCTTCTCGCGCAGGCGGTCATAGACGCCGATCTTCTCCCAGCGGGCCAGCCAGTCTGGCTCGCGCTGCGGCAGGCCGGCGCGCATCGGGAACTCTGTCTCGGGCAGGAAAACGGTGGAACGGTAGTCGGGGGTCGCGTTATTGGCAGTCTCTGGCTTGTCGGCGCACATCTCGGGCGGTCCTCATGAAATCGGGAAGATCGGTTCGGCGCGAAGGATCGGACGCCTTTATCCCGGCGTCTGAGCGTTCAGATCGCCGGGCCGCTAATTCGAATGATGATCGCGGATATGCGGGTCATGGGCCGCCTTATAAGTAACGGCCGGGGCGGGGTAAAGTGGGCGCGGCATCGCGCCCCGTTGCCGTCGCCCCGACCTTGGAGCAAGGATCGGCCAACGAAGGAGACAAGATGGCCGCCCTGCCCCCGCGCTTTGCCGTGACGCCCGAAGAGATCGACCGCGTGGTGGCCGAGTTCTACGCGGCGATCCGCGTCCATCCCGGCCTCGGCCCGGTCTTCGCGGTCCACGTCAGGGACTGGCCCGCACACGAGGCAAAGATCGCCGGTTTCTGGCGCAACGCGATCCTTTTCGAGCGGAGCTACGACGGCAATCCCCTGGAGGCGCACCGCGCGGCCGGAAATGTCAGGCCGGGGATGTTCGATGTCTGGCTCGGGCTCTTCGACTCCGTCCTCAGGCGCACCCTCGCGCCGGAAACGGCGGAGGCGTGGTCGGTGCTGGCCCACCGCATCGGTCGCGCGCTGCGTTACGGCGTGGTCGAACAGACCGTGCTGCCGGGCGGTGTGCCGAAGCTGCGGTAGGCTGTCGTCCCGCCTGCGGCGGGCCGACCCGCCGGGGAGGCGCTGCCTCCCCGGCCCCCTCCAAGCCACAATCAAAAGGCGACGGTTATGTCCGGACGCGGCCGGACAGTCGTTTCTTGCGCTCGGCGCCGGCGCTCCGGATCAGCCTTCCGCCAAATCCGGTCCGGATGCCGTCTGCCGCCCCGCCGCCCAGCGGTTGAGCCAAGCGAGGCCGGCGAGCGACAGGCCGAGGGCCAGGAAGGAGAAGACCCGGGTAAGGCCGCTCAGACCGGAGATGTCGATCAGGAAGACCTTGGCGATGGTCAGCCCGATCACCGCCATCGCCGCCCGCCGCAGGGTGCGCGAACGCCGGGCGATGGCCTGGTAGAGGAGCGCCGCACCGACCACCATCAGGGCAATCGTGTAGCTGTAAAGCTCCGACTGCGTCACGCCGGGCACCGAGAGGTCCGGACCGCGCCAGAGCTTCCGGATCTCCAGGCCGGCATAGAGCGCCGCCAGGGCCACGCCGATCGCCATCAGCCCGCGCCGCAGCAAGACGTTCAGATGCCCCATCCGCGCGACCGCGACCATGAGGAGCAGGCCCGGAATGGCGTAGGCGACGAACAGCGTGTCGAGAACCGGCGGTCCCCAGACGAGCGCCTCGTTGCCGATCATCAGGCCGAAAAGCGGGTTGGCCGGCCCAACCGCCGCGGCGAGCCCGCCGAAGCCGATCACCGCCGCCACGGCGGCGATCCCCCAGCGCAGCCAGCGCAGCACACCGCCAAGCTGCAGCCGGTAAAGCTGGACGAGCATCAAGATCAGCCATGGCAGCGCGTTCAGCGTGAGCGCCCAGTGCGCGACGATCCAGTCACCGCCCGTGCGGTC
>JBNKFC010000230.1:0-6262 GCA_050289105.1 Paracoccaceae bacterium
ACCAGAGTTCCGCCGGATGCAGCGCCCGGTGACGGAGCTGCGCGACCTCGTAGGCCGCCGCCATCGTCCGGAGCATCGAGAAGCTCGACCCGCCGCCGGTATCGGTCGCAAGCCCGACACGGTGGCCGGCGGCAGAGAGCCCGTCCATGTCGAACAGCCCCGAGCCGATGAAGGTGTTCGAGGTCGGGCAGTGGATGAGGCTCGCATCGACCTCCCGGAGCCGGTCCCGCTCGCGCGGCTCCAGATGGATCGCATGGCCGTAAAGCCCGCCCGGCCCGAGAAGACCGCGCGCCTCGTAGGTGTCGAGATAGTCGCGCGCCGCGGGGTAGAGCGATTTCACCCAGGCGATCTCGTCGGTCTGTTCCGAAAGGTGCGTCTGCATCAGGCAGGACGGGTTCTCGGCCCAGAGCGCGCCGAGGGCCGAAAGCTGCTCCGGCGTCGAGGTCGGCGAGAAGCGCGGGGTGATGACGTAGGAAAGCCGGTCCACCCCATGCCATGTCTGCAAGAGCCGCTGGCTGTCGTCATAGGCCGATTGCGCCGTGTCGCGGAGCCCGTCGGGGGCGTTCCGGTCCATGCAGGTCTTGCCGGCATAGGAGCGAAGGCCCCGCCTTTGCGCTTCGGAGAAAAAGGCGTCGACGCTTTCGGGATGGATCGTGCAGTAGGAGCAGACGGTCGTCGTCCCCATCGACAGCGTCAGGTCGAAATAGCGGGCGGCGATCTCGGCCGCGTGGGCCGGGTCGGAAAACCGCATTTCTTCGGGGAACGTATAAGCGTTCAGCCAGTCGATGAGCCGCTTGCCCCAGCTGGCGATGATCGCGGTCTGGGGGTAATGCGCGTGGGCATCGACGAATCCGGCCGAGATCAAAGCGTCGCCGTAATCTGTGACCCGCGCATCCGGATGCGTCCGGCGAAGGTCGTCCGCCTCGCCCACCGCCACGATCCGTCCGCCCTCGACCAGCACGCCCCCGCGCGCCGAATGGCGGGCCGCGCCGATGCCCTCGGTCATCGGATTGCCCGTGAAGCCTAGGGTCTGGCCGATGAGCAGGTCGGTCATTGTCGCACGCCTTCATGTTCCCGTCGCAGCGCTAGTCTAAGCCCATGTGGGGCGCGGGGAAATCCGCCCTTTGCCCCTGTTTCTTTGAAACTGCTTCCGATAAGGTCGCGGTAATCGGACCGGGGGTAGAATGGCGGAGCTGAACGACGATATCGCCGAACGGGACGAGGACGAATACAGCCTCGATCCCAAAGTCGTCGACGCCATTCTCGATGCGGTCGAGGCCGGCGAGGCCGCCACGATCGACGAGCTGATGGAGCCGCTCCACGCGGCCGACATCGCCGACCTTCTCGAACAGGTCGGCGCGGCGAGGCGGGCGGCGCTCCTGAAGCTCTGGTCGCGCGGGATCGACGGCGAGATCCTCTCCGAACTCGACGAATCGATCCGCGAGGAAGTCATTGCCGCGCTGCCGCACGAGGTCCTGACCGAGGCGGTGCGCGAGCTCGATTCCGACGATGTCGTCGACCTGATCGAGGACCTCGAGGAGCCGGTGCAGGAGCGCATCCTCGGCGCGCTTGAGGACAGCGACCGGGTCGCGGTCGAGCAGTCCCTTACCTATCCGGAATTCTCTGCCGGTCGCCTGATGCAGCGCGAAGTGGTCAGCGCGCCGGAACACTGGACGGTGGGTGAGGCGATCGACTTTCTCCGGAATGCCAAGGAGTTGCCGGATCAGTTCTATCACATGATCCTGGTCGATCCGCGCTGGCACCCGGTGGGTTACGTGACGCTCGGCAAGCTCCTGTCGTCGAAACGGGCGGTCGCGCTCAAGGACCTCGCCGAGGACAGCTTCCGCACCATCGACGTTCTGGAGGACGAGGGCGACGTCGCCTATGCCTTCAACCAGTATCACCTGATCTCGGCGCCCGTCGTCGACGCCGACGACCGGCTCGTCGGCGTGATCACCATCGATGACGCGATGTCCGTGCTCGACGAGGAGCATGAGGAGGACATCCTGCGTCTGGCTGGTGTCGGCGAGGGCTCGCTCTCTGACACGGTCGTCGAGACGACGAAGCAGCGATTGCCGTGGCTAGCGGTGAACCTCGTCACGGCAATCCTCGCGTCGTTCGTCATCTCGCGGTTCGAAGGCGTCATCAGCCAGATCGTCGCCCTGGCGGTGCTGATGCCGATCGTCGCGTCGATGGGCGGCAATGCCGGAACACAGGCGCTGACGGTGGCGGTGCGCGCCATCGCGACGCGCGACCTGACCGGGTCGAACGTCTGGCGCGTGGTGCGGCGCGAGGCGATGGTGGGGGCGGTCAACGGGATCGTGTTCGCGCTGGTGATGGGTCTGGTCGGCTGGTTCTGGTTCGGCTCGCCGATGATCGGCGCGGTGCTGGCTGCCGCAATGGTGGTCAATCTGGTCGTTGCCGGACTTGCCGGGATACTGGTTCCGGTGGCTCTTGAGAAGGCAGGCGTGGACCCCGCCTTGGCCTCGGGCGCCTTCGTGACGACGGTGACCGATGTCGTCGGGTTCTTCGCATTCCTGGGACTGGCGGCAACGGTGCTTCTATGACACTTGCGGATATCAAGGCGGCAGCGCGGGCGGAGGCGTTCGCGCGGCGCAAGGTTGCATTTCAGGCGCGAACTGCGGGCGATGCGGATCGCCTCAAGACGGTTCTCGCTGCCCACGGCAAGGCGGTGTTGGCGGGCTACATGCCGATGCGGACCGAGATCGACTGCCTTCCCGCCATGGCGGCACATCCGGGCCCGGTGGGCGTGCCGGTGATCCTCGGCTCCGGCCGGCCCCTCGAATTCCGGCGCTGGACGCCAGAGGCGCGGATGGTTGCGGGCGTGTTCGGCGCGCTGGTGCCCGAAGATGCGGAGCCGGTCGTCCCGGAGGTATTGATCGTGCCGCTCCTTGCATTCGACCGGCGGGGATACCGGCTCGGCTATGGCGGAGGGTTCTATGACCGCACGCTTGAAGGGCTGCGCGCGCGAGGGCTGGTCGTTGCGATCGGTTTCGCCTTCGCTGCGCAGGAGGTGGACGAGGTGCCGATCGAGCCGACGGATCAGGTGCTCGACCTCATCGTGACCGAAAGTTCGGTCATCGAACCCCGGCGCGCCGGCTGAGCAGCAAAGCCATCGTGAAGGTCTGGTGCGGCCAGCCCCGACCGGCGGGGCGGGACTGCCGACGGGCCATGCAAGCAGATTTTTTTTTTGAGGCGACGGATCCTGCCTGGGTAGATCCGTCGCCCCGCTCAGCGCGCTCGGCGTCTGCCGAGAGCGAAGAGTGCAAGGCCCGCAGCGGCCATCATCGGGGCTGCAGGGGGTAGCGGGACCGGGGCGGGAGTGGTCGCGGTCAGGACCACCTCGTCTAGGTCGAAATGTCCGCAGGGCGCGCCGCACATCGCTTCGTTCCTCGGATATGCGATCTCTATCAAGAGGGCGTCGAGCGCGGAAAAGGCCGAACCGAGCGTGATGGTCTGAACGTCGAGAAACAGGTCCGACAGCGTGTAGCTGGCCGAGGCTACCGTCGAACCGCCGGCGATGCCCGTGACGAAGATGTTGTCGGTCAGCGGACCCGGAATCTCCATGAAGTCGTAACCGAGCGAGATCAGCGAGAAGCTGACCGCGTTGAAGGCCCGGCCCATGGTGAACATGAGCCCGGATGTCATGTCGGTGCCGCTGTCGTCGAGATGGGCGGTGCCAGGCGTGAAATAGCTTGCCAGCACGCCGCCCGGCGTCGTCGCGGTCACGGTGACGCCGTTCTCGACATATGGGCTGCCGGTGCCGCCGGAGCCGAGGACCGTGTCATAATCGGGGAGTGCGTCAAACGTCACGGTATTGGCCGAAAGCGGGCCGGCCGTTGCCACACAAGCAGCAAGAAACGCCGCGGCGGCGTTTCCAATGGCGCGATTTTCCATGGTTTTCTTCCCTCACTGCCCACCCACAGGAAACGCTAGGAGGAGGATTGCCCTTGCGTCAACCTCCGCACGAAATCCGCGGCGGAAATTCGCCGAGTGGTCAGGCCAGACTCGTCCATGAAGCAACTGCCGCAAGCATCAGACCAAAAACGATATTCAGGCTTCGGGCACTGGTGGGATCGCGGACCTTCCGTGCCAAATACGCGCCTGGAACCGTGGAAAGCGTGAAGGCAACGCAGTTGTTCAAAGTGACGGTCGTGGCGATGGCGATCACCCCTGCTGAGGCTCTGTCCGCGGCGGTCGGAAGGTGCGAAAACATAACCATGACAATGGCATAGGACTTGGGATTGCGAAGCGCTAGACGCACGCCGCCAAGGCACCTCAGCCCGCCGGAACCCCGGCGAAGCGGAGGCCGATCGCGATCTTCCCGATCCAGGTCGCAAGGTGATAGCCGATATTGGCGGCGAGCGTTGCGCCACGGCCAAACCGCGGTGCTGGCGGCGAAGAAAAGAGTGCCGGGGCCGGGCCTGCAGGCAAGCGGCAGAAGAACAGCGGAAGGGCAGCGGTGCCGGTGGCACTCATCGGGCCTCCTCCGGGGGGAGGTAGGCTTTTCTCGCGGCGGTAGCGATGGTGCGACCACGGCTCCTGCACCTTCCGCTTTTGCCGGCGCTTGCGTCGCCGCCCGCGCCGCTCTAGGCAGGGCGCATGAAACTTCTGTTCCTTGGCGATGTGATGGGCCGCGCGGGACGCGCGGCGGTGACGGCGCGGCTGCCCGGGCTTCGAACCGAATGGGGCCTCGACTTCGTCGTGGTCAACGGCGAGAACGCGACCTCGGGCGTCGGGCTTTCGGCCGATCACGCGAAGGCCATTCTGGCGGCGGGGGCCGACTGCATCACCCTTGGCGATCATGCCTTCGACCAGAAGGACATGCTGTCCTTCATCGAGACCGAGCCGCGCATCCTCCGGCCGCTCAACTACGCCAAGACGGCGCCCGGCAAGGGCGCGCGCGTCTTCACCGCGCAAAGCGGCCGCAAGGTCCTGGTGACCCAGGCGCTGGGGCAGGTCTTCATGAAGCGGCCCTTCGACGATCCCTTTTCGGCCCTCGACGGGGTGCTGCGGGCCCATCCCCTCGGCGGATCGGTGCAGGCGGCCATCGTCGACATCCATTGCGAGGCGACGAGCGAAAAGATGGGCGTCGGGCACTGGTGCGACGGCCGGGCGAGCCTCGTTGTCGGCACCCATACGCATGTGCCCACGGCGGACGCGCAGATCCTGCCCGGCGGCACGGCGTTCCACTCGGACGCGGGGATGTGCGGCGACTACAATTCGGTGATCGGGATGGACAAGCTCGAACCGATGCGCCGTTTCGTCACTGGCATGGGCAAGGAGAGGTTCACGCCGGCCGCAGGCGAAGCGACGCTATCAGGCACCTATGTCGAGACCGACGACCGGACCGGCCGCGCGACAACGGTTCGGATGATCCGCATCGGCGGCCGGCTGGAAGAGGCACGGCCCTGATGAGCCCCCGCCTGCTCTTCGCGGCGCTTTTTGCGATCGGCGGGGCCTGGGGGCTGACCACGCCCCTGTCGAAATACATCGTACTCGGCGGCTATCGTCATTTCGGCATCATCTTTTGGCAGCAGGTGGTGGCGGTCGCCGTGCTCGGTCTCTGGCTCGTCGTCGCGCGCCGGCCGGTGCCGCTGAATCCCGGTTCGCTCGCCCGTTACGCCTTCATCGCGATGTTCGGCACGATCCTGCCCGGCGCGGCCTTCTACACCGCGCAGGAGGGGCTGCCGGCAGGGCTCGTCGCGCTCTTCATCGCGCTGGTGCCGATGTTCGCGCTGCCGCTCGCCATCGGGTTCAGGCTCGAACGGCCGGAGCCCCTGCGCTTTCTCGGGATCCTCGCCGGTCTCGCCGGGATCGCGATGATCATCCTGCCGGAGGCGAGCCTGCCCGACCGCGCGGCGTTGATCTTCGTGCCCTTTGCGCTGGCCGCGCCGGTCTTTTACGCCGTCGAGGCGACGGGTCTCGGACGGCTCGGCACGGACGGGCTCGACCCGGTTCAGATCCTTTTCGGCGCGTCGTTCATCGGCCTTGCATTGGTCCTGCCCTTCGTCTGGGCGACGGGAAGCTGGATCACGCCCGGCCTACCGATCGGTCGGGCCGGAACGGCGCTCGTGGTGACCGCGCTGATCCATGCGGTGGCCTATTCCGGCTATGTCTGGATCGTCGGGCAGGGCGGGGCGGTCTTCGCGGCGCAGGTCAGCTACCTTGTCACCGGCACCGGCATCCTCTGGTCGATGGCGATCTTGGGAGAGCGCTATTCGCTCTGGGTCTGGGGCGC
>JBNKFC010000231.1:0-3248 GCA_050289105.1 Paracoccaceae bacterium
GTTCTCATTCATCCGCTCCATCAAGGAAACCGTGCTTTGACATGGGTCGTTTCGTAACCGACCGCTTGTCGCGCTTGGGTTGCAGTCTGCGAAAACGCGGCCTCCATGCGCCTTGCGCCTATGGCTGATATCGTGCCTCCGCTTTCTATCTGTGGCTGTATACTCCGGAAATCTTTAGAAAAAACGCTGCCCATGTGATACGTTGTCGCAGGGTAAACCTTACCCGGAAGTATGGGGGACGTTATGACACCGTGGGAAATCGACGCGTTAGAACTCGCCAACTGTAATTGTGCGTTTGGGTGCCCATGCCAGTTCAACTCTCTTCCAACCGATGGCAACTGCGAGGCTGCGGTCGGCTTTATTGTCAAGAAGGGGCATTACGGTGATGTGAAGCTTGACGGCGTGAAGTTCGGAATGACCGCCAAGTGGCCGGCAGCAATCCATATGGGCAACGGCACGATCCAGTTGATCGTCGATTCCGCGGCCTCCGCGGAGCAGCGCGCTGCGATTGAAGCCATCGCAACGGGCGGCGATACCGAGGACATGGCGACGATGTTCTGGGTCTTCGACAAGATGGCACCGAACCGCCTTGAAACACTCTCCAAGCCGATTGACCTCGCGATCGACCTCGAGCGGCGGACGGGTCACGTCAAGGTCCCGGGAGTTTTCGACCTCAAGGCGGAACCGATCCGCAATCCCGTTACCGGGGCCGAACATCGCGCCCGCATCAACCTGCCGCATGGCTTCGAATACCGTGTGGCGGAGATCGCAAGCGGAACGACCACGACCTCGGGGGTGATTTCGCTCGAGAAGAACAAGGGAACCCACTCGCACATGTGCCGGATCTACATGACCGGCAAAGGTGTGATCGACCACGCCGCCTGATCGGCAATGTCCGAGATTCGATTGACGGAAAGGGTGCTTCGCCATGATCGGCTGATCATGGCGGCAGCACTCGGGCTTGCGGTGGTCGCATCGGCGGCCTTCATCCTCGCCGGTGGCGGGACGGGTATGTCGGTTTTCGGAATGGCAGCCCGGACCGGCCCGGCGGGTGCACTGATCAACGATACGCCAAGCATGGTTGCGCCGATGCTCTGGAGCGTCGGATACGCGCTGATCATCTTCGTCATGTGGTGGTTGATGATGGTCGCGATGATGGTGCCGTCGGCCGCGCCGGTGATCCTTCTTTACGGAGCGCTGAACCGCGGAAAGAACCGTTGGTCGCCGCTGGTCTTCGCCGCCGGTTATCTGCTTGCCTGGGGCGCCTTCAGCGTGATTGCGACGGCGCTGCAGGGCGGGCTCGCGGCCTTCGGTCTTGTCTCTCCGATGTTCATGACGCTGGTCACTCCCTGGCTTGGCGCGGCCGTTCTCGTCGGTGCCGGTCTCTACCAGTTCACGCCGCTGAAGGCTGCATGCCTCGAACACTGTCGCGGTCCAGTCGACGCGTTGACGCGCCACCGCCGAACCGGCCGGGCGGCCGCTCTTCGCATGGGTATGCTCCATGGCGCCTATTGCCTCGGCTGTTGCTGGGCTCTGATGGCGCTCCTGTTCGTGGGGGGCATCATGAACATCTGGTGGATCCTCGGGATTTCCGTCTACGTCGGCATCGAGAAGCTGGCGCCCGGTGGGGAGCGTCTGGCCCGCCCGCTGGGTGCCGCGCTCGTCCTTGGCGGCCTTGCCCTCTTGCTGCAGAGTTCAGGCACTCTCTGACGGGCCGAGGTCGTGCCGTCCGCGAACCTCGCCGTGGGGGTGTGGCGGGAACCATCGTCGAACGCGCGCACGTCGCGTTGGACAGGTTAGGCCGATCGTGATCCGACATCGGCCGAAAATGAGATCGAACCGTCAGCGTCGCCGTGTCAGGTGCGCTGGCCGGTGCGGCGGAACGAAGCCTCGGTCAGCTCCGCGCTCTTCTCCCATGTGAAAAGACGCGCGCGCTCGGCCGCCGCTGCCGCCAGACGATCCCGCAAGCCGGGCTCGGTCAGGAGACGGATCGCGGCGCCGGCAAGGTCCTCGGTCCGTTCCGGATCGAAAAGAATCCCGCTGTCGCCGACGACTTCCGGCAGGCTGCTACGGTCGGAGGCAAGGACCGGCGTCCCGCAATACATCGCCTCGACCGCCGGCAGGCCGAAGCCTTCCCAGAGCGAGGGAAAGACGAGCGCCTCTGACAGGTTGAGTAGTTCCGCCATGTCGGCGTCGGAAATTTCGCCCGCGAAGCCGATCCGGTCGGAGGCGCGGGCATCTCGGGACGCGCCCGCCTTCAGCTCATCGACATTGTCCCAGAAGCGGTCGCCGGTGGTCCGCCCGACGATGACGAGCCGCGCCCCCGGGCAGGCGGCGAGGATTCGTGGCATCGCCTCGATCAGCCGCAGCACGTTCTTGTGCCGGTTGAAGCCGCCGATATAGGTCAGGACCTTGTCGCCGGGCGCGATACCCAGCCGGGCGCGGGCCGCCTCCAGCCGGGCGGGATCGGCGATGGGACGGAACGTGTCGTCGGCGCCCTCGGTCGTCACGTCGATCCGGTTGCGGGGCACGCCGAGCATCGCCGCGATGTCCTTGGCCGAGGCCTCCGACACGGTCAGGATGCGCCGCGCCTGCGCCCGCGCCAGCCAGGATTTCGCCTGCCAGAGCCGGAAGTTGCGCCGCGTCGGGAAGATCAGGTCGGGAAAGCGTTCGGGGATCGTGTCGTGGATGCAAACGAGTTTCGGCACGCGCGAAAGCATCGGGAAGAAGGAATAGCTTGCCGGGAAGAAGAAGAGGTCGGCGCCGAGGCGGGAGGCCGCCCGCGACAGCGTCAGCATGTCGGCGCCCGCCCGGGCGCCCGCGCCGGACGAAGCCTCGGCCATCGACTTCTGCGCCCCGGCGACGAGGGTCTCGACGCCCGCGGGTATCGGCCGTTCCGGCGGCTTGCCGAAAAGGAGCGTGTAGCGAAAGCCGGTATCGCGCGCGGCAAGCGCCGCGACAAGGCTGCGGGTAAAGCGGCCGAAGCCGCGTTCGTTGTCCCAGGCGCTGGCGTCGATCCCGACATGCATCGCGTGGCGCGTCCTTGCCCTGTTGCGTCGCCCTTTCCTATGCCGAATGGCCGCGAAGCCCAACCCGATCTGCAAGCGCCCGCGCGCGGGGCGGCGTGCAGATGGGCAAAGGTGGCAATTCGGCCACTTCGTTTCCCGACGGGCACAGATCGGAGGCGGAATGGGGGGCGCGGCGATCTTGCTGGTGCGATGCGGGTCCCGTTGCGCTAAGGACGGGAG
>JBNKFC010000232.1:0-2111 GCA_050289105.1 Paracoccaceae bacterium
GTCCGGACGCAGCAGTTTCTGCGCTGATTGAGGAACTGCTGGAGGCCCGATCAAATGCTCGAAAGGCGAAGGATTTCGCCCGTTCCGACGCTCTCAGAGATGGCTTCGCGGCTGCCGGCGTCGTTGTGAAAGACACGCCGCAGGGCGTGGAATGGGAGATCGCGAAGGGATTTGATCTGTCGAAGCTTGAGGCGCTCAGATGACACGAGAACGCCTCTACCTCTACGACACGACGCTACGCGACGGGCAGCAGACGCAGGGCGTTCAGTTCTCGGTGCCCGAAAAGTGCCAGATCGCGGAGGCGCTCGATGCGATGGGCATCGACCATATCGAGGGCGGCTGGCCCGGCGCGAACCCGACGGACAGCGAGTTCTTTGACAACCGTCCCGAGACGAAAGCAACGTTCACGGCCTTCGGCATGACCAAGCGGGCAGGGCGCTCGGCCGAAAACGACGACACGCTCGCTGCGGTTCTGAATGCGGGCACACCCGCCGTCTGCCTTGTCGGCAAGACCCATGACTTCCACGTCACCACCGCGCTTGGCATCACACTCGACGAAAACCTCGAAAGCATTGGTGCATCGGTTGCCCATCTTGTCTCTAAAGGGCGTGAGGCGCTTTTCGATGCCGAGCATTTCTTTGACGGCTACAAGGCCAATCCCACCTATGCGCTCGACTGCCTGAAAGCCGCCCATGAGGCCGGCGCCCGCTGGATCGTGCTCTGCGATACCAATGGCGGCACACTGCCCGCCGAGGTTGGCCGTATCACGGCCGAAGTGGTCGCGGCAGGTATCCCCGGCGAGCGGCTGGGCATCCATACCCATAACGACACCGAAAACGCCGTGGCGGCCAGCCTTGCCGCCGTTGATGCGGGCGCTCGGCAAATTCAAGGCACTCTGAATGGGCTGGGCGAGCGCTGCGGCAACGCCAACCTCACCGCGCTGATCCCGACGCTTCTCGTCAAGGAGCCCTATGCCAGCCGCTTTGAAACCGGCGTCACGAAAGCGGCCCTGAAAACCCTGACCCGCGCGAGCCGGATGCTGGACGACATTCTGAACCGCGTTCCCCTGCGCAGCGCGGCCTATGTCGGCGCCTCGGCCTTTGCCCACAAGGCGGGGCTCCATGCCTCCGCCATCCTCAAGGACCCGACGACCTACGAACATATCGATCCCGCATTGGTCGGCAACGAACGCGTCATTCCGATGTCCAATCAGGCCGGGCAATCGAACCTGCGCATGCGCCTTGCCGCGGCGGGGATCGAGGTCGCGCCGAAGGATCCGGCCCTGTCGCGCATTCTTGAGATCATCAAGGAGCGGGAGGATCAGGGCTATGCCTATGACGGCGCGCAGGCGTCGTTCGAACTGCTGGCCCGGCGGGAACTTGGCCTTTTGCCGGATTTCTTCGAGGTCAAACGCTACCGCGTGACCGTCGAGCGGCGGAAGAACAAGTACAACCAGATGGTGACGCTGTCGGAGGCCGTCGTCGTGGTGAAGATCGGCGGCGAGAAGACGCTGTCGGTCAGCGAGTCGATGGACGATTCGGGCAGCGACCGCGGCCCGGTCAACGCGCTCTCCAAGGCCTTGGCCAAAGATCTCGGCCCCTATCAGGCGGCCATCGACGACATGAAGCTTGTGGATTTCAAGGTGCGGATCACCCAAGGCGGAACCGAGGCCGTGACCCGCGTCATTATCGACAGCGAAGACGGGGCCGGGCACCGCTGGTCCACGGTCGGCGTCAGCCCGAACATCGTCGATGCCTCGTTCGAGGCGCTCCTCGATGCGATCACCTGGAAACTCGTCCATGACGGCGTGACCCCGGCATGAGTTCTGGCGCGTTCTTCACGCTTCACCGGGACATTCCCCGGCAGGGGCCGGGGACCGCCGAGGATGTCCTCTGGGTGCTGGACCAGATCGACCCGCCCGCGCGCATCATCGATGCGGGCTGCGGCCCCGGCGCGGATATCGAGGCCTTCGCCGCGACCCTTCCCAAGGTGGAAGTGGACGGCTTTGACATCGTGCCGCATTTCGTCGAGGAGGCGCGCGACCGACTAAGCTGCTTCGGCCCGCGCATCAGGGTCTGGTGCGGCGACATGGAAGAGATTATCGGCCCTGC
>JBNKFC010000233.1:0-10159 GCA_050289105.1 Paracoccaceae bacterium
CTCGCCGGCATTCCCGGGCTTGCCGAGGATGCGGCGGCCCAGAGCAACGGTCGTGTCGGCGCAGAGCACGCCCTCGTCAGGCTTGGAGGGCAGCGCCTGCGCCTTTTCCCGCGCCATGCGGACGCAATAGGGGCGCGGCAGTTCGCCCTTCCGGGGCGTCTCGTCGATGTCAGGGGCGCGGACCTCGTCCGGCGTGAGGCCCAGTTGCGCCAGAAGCTCCTTCCGGCGCGGGCTCGCGGAGCCGAGGACGAGCCGCGGCCGCAAGTTACTTGAAGCGGTAATTGATCCGCCCCTTGGTCAGGTCATACGGCGTCATCGTCACCTGAACCTTGTCGCCGGCAAGAACCCGGATGCGGTTCTTGCGCATCTTTCCTGCCATCGTCGCGATGATCTCATGGCCGTTTTCCAGCTCGACCCTGAACGTCGCATTTGGCAGGAGTTCCTTCACGACGCCCGGAAATTCGAGACCTTCTTCCTTGGCCATGGTCACTCCATTGTTGGTCAGCCCGGTTCGCGCCGGGCGCGCACTAATTGCGCCCGATGGACCGCAATTTCAAGCGCAATGTCAGGTTTTCGGGTGAAGCGCAACCTTCCCGAGTTGCGGATGCTGTTCAGGCCAGTGGCGGAAGTTGAGCACGCCGCCATCGGCGCGAACATCGGCGATCGCAGCGCGAGAGATGTCGGCAAAGACCCAGCCCGGTACCCCCAACTCTCCCTCGGTGAAGATGCCGGTCGGCGGGAAACCACGATCGGGCGGGCCGTAGATCGACGCACGGCCGGTATTCTCCTCCATCCCGTAGCACCAGGGCGCCTTGCCGACGACAGGGGCGTGAAGGGCCACCAGCTGGTTCTCGAGGGCGCGGGCCATCGCCCCGACGCGGACGCGGGTGAACCCCGCGAGCGCCTCGGTCGCCGACGGGACGAGCAAGATCTCAACGCCGGCCTCCGCCAAGGCACGACCTAGAAGCGGGAACTCGCTGTCATAGCAGATGAGGATGCCGATCCGGCCGAGATCGGTGTCGAAAGCCTGAAGACCCTTGCCCGCGACAACGTTCCAGTCCTCGCGCTCGAACCGCGTCATCATCACCTTGTCCTGGTGACCGATGAGGCCCTTCGGGCCGAAGAAACTCGCCCGGTTCACCGGCCGGTCGCCGGCATGGGGTTGGTCATAAACCGGACCGGAGCCAGCGAGGATGTGAACCCCGTAGCGTGCCGCGAGCCGCGCCATCATCGCGTCTGACCCGGCCTTGTGGCGGTCCACCTCGCGCAGCGCCCCCTCAATGTCGGCGGCGACCTCGCGTCCGCCGAGCGAGGCGAGTTCCATCGCGCCATATTCGGGGAATACGAGGAGTTCGGCGCCCGACCCCGCTGCCTCCGCGACCCAGCGGTCGAGTTTCGTCTCGTAATCCGACCAGTCGTCGAACCAGTCGAGCGGATAGGCGGCGGCGGCGACCTTCATCGCATTCTCTCCCGTCATGGCCCCGCGCGGGCGAGGTGTCGGTTGTGGGGCCTGGTGAGTTGGGTTTCAACCCACCCTCCCCGGCGAAGCTGGGTTTCAACCCACCTTACCGGGCGGCCCGCGCGGTCACAACGCGCGGAGCCAGAACTGCATCGGTTTTCGCGTCTCTTCCGCGTCGCCGATATCCTTCCACGCATATTCGGCGACAGCACCTTCCAGCGGCGCGTAGCCGCGCTTGCGCCAAAAGGCGTCGAGCGGCCGGTAGCTTGCCGGCTTCAGCGGATGATCCTCCGGACGCACAACCCGGCAGAAGGCCGAATGGGTCCGCCCAAGCCTTCGCGCGTGGTCCTCCCGCGCATCGAAGAACGCGTGGCCAAGCCCCCTGCCCCGGTACTCCGGCAAGAGCACGGATTCAGCGCAGTAGAAGATGTCGGAGAGGTTCAGCCCTGTGCCGGCGAAGGCCGCGCCGAATTCCGCCCCGTGGTCCTCCATGGGCGTTCCGGTCGCGGCGCCGACCAGGCGGTCACCGTCGAAAGCGCCGACGACGATCGCCTGCGGGCTTTCCCTGTAGGTCGAGATGTAGCGCCGCTCGTAGTCGAGATCGCCGTCGTAGAGATAAGGCCAGTCGCGGAAGACCGCGATCCTCAGCCGCGCCACGTCGTCGAGTGCCGCCTCCAGCTCCGCGCCGGTCAGGCTGCGGACGGCGATGGTCATGCCGAAACCTGCCGGATCCAGTCCTTGAGGTTGTAGTAGGTCGTGACCCGGGTGATCTTTCCATTCTTCAGGGAAAAGAACGATCCCGCCGGCAGGACGTATTTCTGCCCGTGCGCTTCCGGCAGGCCGGGATCAGTCTTGAGGTATTGGCCGTTCACCACGAATTCCGCGGCTGCCCGCGTCCCGTCCTCGTTCGAAAAGACGACGATATCGGTGAGCGTCTCCTTGTAGGCGTGGTTCATGTGGGCGCAGAACTCGGCGAAGGCGAGTTTGCCGCGCCGGATGCCGCCCTCGTTCACGTGATGCTCGATATCGGTATCGAGAAGCGCCAGCATCGCCTCCACGTCGCCCTTGTTGAACGCGTCGAAATACGCCTCGATCACCGCTTTGCTCATGTGTCGTCCTCTTTGGTTTCGGGTTCGAGCGGTGGCCCGAACCTCTCGGTCATGCGGGCGCGGAGCTGGTCGCGCGCCTGCCGGTAGGCTGCAAGTTTGGCGTCGCGCGTCTCGCCGATGCCGGTCGGATCCATGATCGGCCAATATTCCACGTCGAGGTGGAAGAAGCGCGTGAATTCCAGCGCCTGGCGCTGGCTCGCCGGCGACAGTGCGACGACGAGGTCGAAGCCCGACAGATCGTCGCCCCATTGCTGCATTTCCTCGAAGCTGCGCGAGCGGTGCCGCGCGAGTTCGATCCCAAGCTCCTGGCAGACCGCGACGGCGAACCCGTCGATCTCCATATCGTTCTTCACGCCGGCCGACTGGACATAGCAGTCGCGACCGTAGAACTTTTTCATCAACCCTTCGGCCATCGGCGACCGGACGGCATTGTGATCGCAGCAGAACAGGACCGAATGCGGCAGCTTGCGGTCCAAGATCTAGCCCCCGAAATGCAGGACGCAGATCAGCGTGAACAGCCGGCGCGCCGTGTCGATATCGAGGTCCGCCTTGCCGTCGAGCCGCTCCTGCACGATCCTCGCACCTTCGTTGTGGATGCCGCGACGCGCCATGTCGATCGCCTCGATCTGCGCTGGCGGCAGGCGTTTCACGGCGTCGAAATAGCTCTCGCAGATCTGGAAATAATCCTTCACGACCTGGCGGAAGGGGCCGAGCGAGAGATGGAACTCCGCCAGTTTCTCTCCGGTCTCGGCGCCGATATCGAATACCAGCCGCTTTTCGCGGATCGACAGGGCGAGCCTGAACGGCCCCTCGGGCGGCGCCAAACCGTCCTTGGGTGGCAGCGCGAAGCTATTGTCCTCCAGCAGATCGAAGATCGCGACCTTGCGCTCCTGCTCGATCTCGGCCGTAGGCGCCGGCAGGCCGGTATCGTCGATCTCGATATGGCAGATGCGGCTCATGCGCCCCCCTCCCGGTTCAGCCGGTCGAGCCGGGCGCGGACCGACAGGCCGTGCGCCTGAAGGCTTTCCGAGATCGCCAGCCGCTCCGCCGCGGGACCGATGGCCGCGAGCGCCGCGGGCGTCATCTTCGCGATCGTCGTCCGCTTGAGAAAGTCCATCACGCTCAGCCCGCTCGAAAACCGTGCCGAGCGCGCCGTGGGCAGCACATGGTTCGGCCCGCCCACGTAATCGCCGATCGCTTCCGGTGTCCAGTGGCCGAGGAAGATCGCCCCTGCATGGGTGATCTTCGTGGCCAGCGCATCCGGATCGGCGACGCAAAGCTCCAGATGCTCCGGCGCGACCCGGTTCGAAAGCGCCGCAGCCTCATCCAGATCGCGCACCACGATCACCGCGCCGTAGTCGCGCCACGAGGCCCCGGCGATGGTGCGTCGTTCGAGCGTTTCCAAACGTGCTTCGACCGCCCCCGCGACGGCCTGCCCGAAAGCCGCATCGTCGGTCATGAGAATCGATTGGGCGCTTTCGTCGTGTTCGGCCTGGCTGAGCAGATCGAGCGCGATCCAGTCGGGATCATTGTCCTTGTCCGCGATCACCAGGATCTCCGACGGCCCGGCGATCATGTCGATGCCGACACGGCCGAAGACCCGCCGCTTGGCCGCCGCGACATAGGCGTTGCCCGGGCCTGTGATCTTGTCCACCGGCCGGATCGTCCCGGTCCCGTAGGCGAGCGCCGCGATCGCCTGCGCGCCGCCGATGCGGTAGACGGTATCGACGCCCGAGAGGCGCGCCGCCAGAAGCACCAGCGGATTGACCACACCGCCCGGCGTCGGGCAGGCGATGACCAAACGCTCCACCCCCGCCACCTTGGCCGGGATCGCGTTCATCAGCACCGAGGACGGATAGGAAGCGAGCCCGCCCGGCACGTAGAGCCCCGCCGCCGAGACCGCCCCCCAGCGCCAGCCAAGTTCCGCGCCGGCCGCATCGGTCCAGCGCGCGTTCTCGGGCATCTGCCGCGCATGATAGGCGCGGATCCGCTCCGCCGCCAACTCCAGCGCCGCACGGTCCTCCGGCGAGACCTTCGCGCATTCCGCCGCGATTTCGACCTCCGAGAAGGCGAGTGTTTCCGGCGTCAGATCCAGACGGTCGAACTTCGCCGTCAGATCTATGACCGCCGCGTCGCCCCGCGCCCGCACATCGTCGATGATCGCCGCCACCGCGGCATCCACGTCCGGCGCGTCCTCGCGCTTGGCCGACAAAAGGGCCGAAAATCCGGCTTCGAACCCGGTATCGGCGGTCGAGAGAATTACAGGCATCGGCGGCACTCCCAGATCCCGCCTCCCATACAATCGACAGCCGCCCGCCTCAAGCCGTCCCACTGCCGCAGCGCAGGAACGTCGCCTGACAGGCACAGAGACATACGATCACGCGGACAACGGCTCGACGGCAAACGCGCCGATCAGAGCGCCCGCCGCATGCTGACCTCGTACGGAAAGCAAGAGCGGCACATCCTCCGGCCCGCTTCGCCGGACCGAGATCATTCGGGATGCGCGGGCGCCTTGTGCGAGGGCGCAAGATAGGGGCGTGTCACGTCCTTGAGCGTGATGTCGAGACACTCGACCTCAGCCGCGATGGCACCGTCGCCGGCCAGCACCAGTTCAACCCGCCCCGCCGCATCCGCGCCCGGCTTCCACTCTACCGAGAGGATCGACAGGATCGCCGCCTTGTCGTGGCGGTCGATCCCTTGCGAGGCGACGGCGGTCACACCGTCGATCACCAGAAGCGCGCGCACCCGCTCGTAACGCCGGCCACGCGCCTCGGCGGCCGCGCGGTCTTCCCAGCGAAAACGATTGATCAGGAAGGCTAGCCGGCGCAGCTTCGGCTGCCAGCTCATGTCCGAGATCGACATGACCGAATCTTGGATCAAGGCCGCGATCACCGGCACGTCCTCCGCCGTCTCGGCCTTGAGGTGGAGCGGTCGCTCGCCGCCGTCTTCGAACCGTGCGTCCTCGACCATCACTCCCCCTTCACCCGCTCGATCCGCGCGCCACAAGCCGAAAGCTTCTCCTCGACCCGTTCATAGCCGCGATCGAGGTGATAGACCCGGTTCACCACTGTCTCGCCCTCGGCGGCAAGGCCGGCGAGGATCAGCGAGACCGAGGCGCGAAGATCCGTCGCCATGACCGGCGCGCCGCGCAAGCGGTCCACGCCCGTCACGGTCGCATGACCGCCATGCACCTCGATATTGGCCCCCATCCGCATCAGTTCGGGCGCATGCATGAAGCGGTTCTCGAAGATCGTCTCTTCCAGCACGCTGACCCCGTCCGCGGTGCACAGAAGCGCCATCATCTGGGCCTGAAGATCCGTAGGAAACCCGGGGAATACTTCGGTCTTCACGTCGACGGCATGGGAACGGCCATTCACTCGCGCCACCTTGAGGCCGCTGTTCGTCTCGGTGATCTCGACCCCGGTCTCTTCCAGCTTCTCGCAGAAGGCCGGCAGTAGGTCGCGACGCCCGCCGATCAGCTCGACGGAGCCGCCGGCGATCGCGGGGGCGATCATGTAGGTGCCAAGCTCGATCCGGTCGGCAACCACGGCATGGGTGGCCCCATGCAGGCTGTCCACGCCCTCGACGCGGATTTCGTTCGTGCCCTCGCCCTCGATCCGTGCGCCCATCGCGCGGAGGCACTGCACGAGATCGACAATCTCGGGCTCGCGCGCGGCGTTCCTGAGGACCGTGGTGCCTTTGGCGAGCGTCGCGGCCATGACGATGTTCTCGGTGGCGCCGACGCTGGCGAACCGCTGTTCGATCACCGCCCCCTTCAGTCCGCGCGGCGCCACGGCATGGAGATAGCCGTCGCGCAACTCGATCTCGGCGCCGAGCGCGGTCAGCCCGTCGATATGCAGGTCCATCGGCCGCGCCCCGATGGCGCAGCCGCCCTGCAGCGACACGATCGCATGGCCGGCCCGCGCCAGGAGCGGCCCGAGGACGAGGTTCGAGGCTCGCATCTTGCGAACGATGTCATAATCAGCCCGGTGGCTCGTGAGATCGTGGCTCGACAGCGCCAGCACCCGGCCACCCTGCATCGAGGTCACCTCGGCACCGAGCGATTGCAGAAGCAGCGTCATCGTCTTGATGTCCGAAAGCCGCGGCGCATTGGTCAGCGTGAGCGGCTCGTCGCTGAGCAGCGTCGCCGGCATCAGCGCCAGGCACGCGTTCTTCGCGCCGGCGATCGGTATCTGCCCCGAGAGTTCGCTGCCACCCGTTACGATGATCGAATCCATGCCCGCCTCAGCTTTCTCTTCCGTCCCCGCCCGCGCTCGCTTCACCCGGCTTCGCCTTGCGCGCCTTGGCCTGAGCCTTGCGCCGCGCGAGATTGGCCTTCAAAGCCGCCTTGAGCCGCGCCTCTCGCGTCTCGCCGTCCTTTCCAGGTCCGGTTTTCGGGGGTTTCCTGTTCATGGCGCCCTCTCTACCCCGGATGCCGGAAAGCGTCCAGATTGCCCTTGCGCGGCCGAAATTTTGCGTCTAACACGCGGCGCACGAAAAAGCGCTGCGGTAGCTCAGTGGTAGAGCACTCCCTTGGTAAGGGAGAGGTCGAGAGTTCAATCCTCTCTCGCAGCACCATCTCTCTCCCCAACATTTCAGAACGATCGGCCCGGGCAAGGCCATGGGATGAGTTCGGATCAGCGCGGTCCGTGCGACTCCATCAGCACGAACCGCTTCAGCCGCTCCGCGAGCGGCGAAAGCGGTCGGTCGCGCAGGCTCAGAAGAAAATAGGGGGAGACGCGGATCGGCTTGTCGAGGATGAGCGTGGTGAAACCGGCGCTCACCGGCTCGCTGATCAGAAGTTGCACGACCTCTTCGGAGACCGGGGCTATGGAATTCGTGCGCGAGAGATAGGCGATCATCAAGAGAAGCGAGGAACTGTTGACGATGTTGCCCGGCGCGCGCAGTCGCGCGGATCCGAACGCGTTGTTCATCGCCTCGCGGATCGGCGCACCGGGTTCCTGCATCACCCACTCGTATCCGGTCAGGTCCGACAAGGCGACGGACGGGACCTTCGCCAGTGGATGGTCGCGCCGCACCAGCAGCGAGACCCCCTCGTCGCGCACCGGTTCGACATCGAAGTCCCGGCTGTCGAAGTCAGGCAGAAACCGGGCGAGAGCGAAATCGAGCCGGCCGGCCGCCAGATCGCGGAGAAGCTGACGCGACGGCGCCACGTCGACGGTGATGTCGGCATCCGGCGAGTCCGCCTTGATGTTCTGGATCGCGGGAACGAGGTAGCCGACCGCCGGTCCCGTAACCGCACCGACATTGACCGCGCCGCCTCGCCCGGCACGAAGGATGGCGACTTCGTGGTCGAGGTCGCGCATCTCGCGCAGCATTGCCTGCGCGCGTTTGGCGACGGCCTGACCGACCGCCGTAGGCTCCATACCCTTGGGGCGACGGGTAAAGAGCGCGGTACCGACCGCCTTCTCGATCTCGGACAGCATGCGCGAGGCCGCCGGTTGGGTGATCGCGATCTCCGTCGCCGCCAGCTGCAATTGTCCATGTTCGGCAATCTCCGCGATCAGCCGCAACTGCGACGGTTTCAGGCTCAGAGGGAGATCGTTCAAAATTGCATACCTTTTTTGGTATCCTGATGTGCCTCAATGTAATTTTACGGATATGTCCCCGCAATCTAGAAATCCATCACGGTCGAATCGACTTACTGACAGGAAGAGCGGGCCCGACCAAACATGGCGGGCCTCCAAACAGGGAGAGAGTCATGACATTCAAACCGCTCGCCATCGCACTCGCGATGTGCGCCGCAACCTTCGGCTTCGAGGCCGCCGCGGAAGGGACCGTGGGCATCTCGATGCCGACGAAATCCTCGGCACGCTGGATCTCGGACGGGAATTCCATGGTCGAGCAGTTCGCTGCCGCCGGCTACGAGACCGATCTGCAGTACGCCGAAGACGACATTCCGAACCAACTCGCCCAGATCGAAAACATGATCACCAAGGGCGTGGACGTTCTGGTGATCGCCGCCATCGACGGCACGACGCTGTCGAACGCGCTGGAAAACGCCTCCGCGGCCGGCATAAAGGTCATCGCTTATGACCGTCTCATCCGCGACAGCGGCAACGTCGACTATTACGCGACCTTCGACAACTTCAAGGTCGGCGTCCAGCAGGCGACGAGCCTCGTCAACGGGCTCAAAGAGCGTTTCGGTGACGGCCCCTACAACGTCGAACTTTTCGGCGGTTCGCCCGACGACAACAACGCCTACTTCTTCTACAACGGCGCGATGAGCGTCCTGCAGCCGCTGATCGACGCGGGTACCGTCGTCATCCCGTCGGGCCAGATGGGCATGGACACCGTCGGCACGCTGCGCTGGGACGGCGCCGTCGCGCAGGCGCGGATGGATAACCTTCTGTCGGCGAACTACACCGACAAGCAGGTGAACGGCGTTCTCAGCCCCTATGACGGCCTGTCCATCGGCATCCTGTCGTCGCTCAAGGGCGTTGGCTACGGCTCGGGCGATCTGAAGATGCCGATCGTTACCGGTCAGGACGCCGAAGTGCCGTCCGTCAAGTCGATCCTTGCCGGCGAACAGTATTCGACCGTCTTCAAGGACACCCGCGAACTCGCGCGCGTGACGGTTGGAATGGTGGACGCGATGCTGAAAGGCAGCGAGCCCGAGATCAACGACACCTCGACCTATGACAACGGCGTCAAGGTCGTGCCGTCCTATCTGCTCGAGCCGGTTTCGGTCGACGCGACCAACTGGGAAGAAATCCTGATCGGCTCCGGTTACTATACCAAGGACCAGATCCAGTAAGCGAACCCGACGTTCGCTCCCGGGGGTCTGCCCGGCACATCTAGCCGGGCGGACCCTTCCGAGTTTTCGAGGCACCAAATGACCGCACTGCTGGAGATGCGCTCCATTACCAAGACGTTTCCGGGCGTCAGGGCGCTTGACCGGGTGACCATGTCCGTCCGCGAGGGCGAGATCCACGCACTCGTCGGCGAGAACGGCGCTGGCAAGTCGACGCTGATGAAGGTGCTTTCGGGGGTCTACCCGGCCGGCAGTTACGAGGGCGAGATCCTCTACGACGGCCAGCCCGCCCGTTTCTCCGGCATCGCCGACAGCGAGGAAAAGGGCATCATCATCATTCATCAGGAGCTGGCGCTCGTGCCGCTCCTGTCGATCGCGGAAAACCTGTTTCTGGGAAACGAACGCGCCTCGGGCGGCGTCGTCAACTGGCGCGAGACCTTCCAGCGGACCGAAGGGCTCCTGAAAAAGGTCGGCCTCAAGGAGGCGCCGACGACGCTCGTCGACAGTCTCGGGGTCGGCAAGCAGCAGCTTGTCGAGATTGCCAAGGCGCTGTCGAAGGACGTCCGGCTCCTGATCCTCGACGAACCCACCGCCGCCCTGTCGGAAAGCGACAGTCAGGCGCTCCTCGACCTCTTGCTCGAACTGAAGGCGCAGGGCGTGACCTCGATCATCATCAGCCACAAGCTGAACGAGGTCCGCCGGATCGCCGACACGATCACCGTCCTGCGCGACGGCGCCACCGTCGCCACCCGCGACGCCAAGGCCGAGAAGATCACCGAAGACCAGATCGTCCGCGACATGGTCGGCCGCAGCATG
>JBNKFC010000234.1:0-7739 GCA_050289105.1 Paracoccaceae bacterium
CCAGTCCATCACCTCGCACAACTCGTCCCAATAGGTAACGTCCTCGAACTCCAGATGCTCGATCGGGGCGCCGGTGATGATCAGACCGTCGAACTTCTCGTCCTTCACCTCCTGGAACGGGCGATAGAACTCGGCCATGTGTTCGGCGGCGGTGTTCTTCGTCTCGTGTTCGGACATGCGGATCAGCTGCAGCTCGATCTGCAGCGGCGTGGCGCCGATCAGCCGGGCGAACTGGTTCTCGGTCTGGATCTTCTTCGGCATCAGGTTGAGAAGCCCGATGCGCAGGGGCCGGATGTCCTGATGCGCGGCGCGATCGGGCGTCATCACCATGACGCCTTCCTTCGACAGGACTTCGAAGGCGGGAAGCGTCTCGGGCAGGGTGATGGGCATCGGGCGGTCTCCTTCCGGGAAGCCGGAGATAGGGCAGCTAGGCCTGCGCCTCAAGGGCGCGGGCGATCAGGGCAATGAATTCCTCGGCCGAATTGACCTTGGCGACCGCTTCGGCGGTGACGCTCAAGCCCCAGTTCCGCGCCATGGCCGCATAGCGTGGCTGGCGGTGGGCAAGGGCGCGGGCATAGGTCCAGCGGACGAAGGCGTCCGGATCAACATCGCCTTCCTTCAGGTTGTTATCGCAGAGATATTCCTCCCACGCGGCGTGAAGGAATTCCGGCTGGTAATACATCGGTTTCGGCGCCCGGTCGAAGCGGCGGATCAGTTCCTCTGTATGCGCCTCGGACCCTTCGATCCAGATCATCAGGACCGAGTCGGACAGCGCCGTCAGCACCGGGTCGGCCGGATCGTCAGGATCGACGACTTCACAGATCGAGCCGCCGGAATCGCAAACGAAATTGTCGTAGCCGTAAAGATCGTGGGCACGCTCTATGAACCGGCCGGTGTCCAGGAGCGCCGCGATCTCGGCTACGCGGTGTTGTTCCTGGCGCTTCATGTACTCGGCAAAGGGCAGGCCGCCCTTCGCGGAATCGCCCGGCTTGCCGAGATAGGTTGAAAGCGGCGCGAGGTTGTTGAAGGTGATGTTCGAGGTGATGTGGACCGAGTCGGTCATCAAGAGTTCCCGCAGGAGCGGCACCTTCATCGCCTCGCGCTTGAAGTTGTCGGCGATGTGTTCGCCCATGTAGCGGGTGCCGATGCGGTAATCGATCGAGTAGTGGAACCAGTTACCACTGGCCCGAAGCAAGTTCGACACATGCGTCTTGCCGAGCCCGGACATGCCGAAGAGGAGAACCCGCTTGCGCGGGGCCGCGCGCCAGTCGTCGGGGGATCGGTAGATCATGGTCGCTTCCTGTCCGGTTTCCGGCTGATTAGCGGGAAGCGGCGGAAGTTTCACGCGATTTCTTGAACCGGGGGAGCCGAAGGCGCCCGTCGAGGATCAGAAGTCCTAACGCAAGAAGCGCGAAACCGGTATAGGCCGAGGGCCCTAGTGCCTCATCGTAGACGATCGCGCCAAGGACGATGGCGAAGGGCGGGATCAGCAGCGTGACGAGGCTGAGATTGCCGGCGCCGGCGAGACTGAGCACCGCGTAGTAGAGGAGATAAGCGAAGGCTGAGGCCGCGAAGGCGAGATAGGCCAGCGCCGCCCATGTCGCGGGCTGGTAGTCGAAGCTCGGCACACCCTCCACGAAAAGCGCGGCCGGGATCATCATGAGCGCGGCGGCGGTCAGCATCCCGGCCGCCGACACTTCGGGCCGCAGCCCGCGCACCGCGATCCGGGCGAAGGTGGCGGCAAACGCGTAAGAGACCGCCGCGCCGAGGATCGCGATCTGGCCGAGCGAGGCCGGGTCGAAGTCGAGAAGCTTGCCGAGCCCCATCGCGGTTGCCACCCCGACGAAGCCGAGCGCGACGCCCAGGGCTTTGCGTCCCGTCAGCCGCTCATCCGGAAAGACCAGGGTCACGACCAGCACCGTGAAGATGGCCGTCGCGGCGTTGAGGATCGCGGCGAGGCCCGAATCCACGTGCTTCTGCCCCCAGACGATGAGCGAGAACGGCACGACATTGTTGAGAAAGCCCATCACGAGAAAGCGCCAGAGATAGCCCGGCGCGCGCGGCACCGGAAGCCGACGAAGCGCGATGTAGAGCCAGAGCGCGACCGCCGCGCCGAAAACCCGGAAGGCGACCGTCGTGAGAACGCCTACTTCCGCCAAGGCGGCGCGGTTCGACACGAACGAAGCGCCCCAGATGAGCGAGAGCAGAAGGAGCAGGCTCCAGGCTTTCGGGCTGAGACGTTGCTGGATGACGGCGGCTTTCATGTTCGCGACGCTATGCGGGGGCCGGGCGAACCGCCACCCGATTCCTGCGCGATTTCACAAATGAAAAACGGCCCCGCGATGCGAGGCCGTTCGAACCTTTGCCAGAAACTGGCTCAGAAGTTGTAGGCAATCCGGAAACCGGCGCCGATACCGCTGTTGTCGGAGAAGTTCGAGCCGATCGTGGTCGTCGCATCGCCGATCTCGACGTAGCGCAAGCCGCCGGTGATCTTCACCTTGTCCATCGTATAGGTCGCGGCAAGGCCGATGCTCTTGTAGCCGTCCGTTGGTCCGAGGTTGCCGACCGGTGTACCTTCGTGTTTCTCGTAGCCAACAATAACAGCGCCCGACCAGTGATCGCTGAACTTCCGACCGACCCCGAGACTGTAGGTAATGACGTCATTCTTGTAGGAAACAAGAGCGGTGTTGATATACGTCGGCGTGATATTGAACGCCGTCCAGTCGACCCAGCGGATCGACCCGAAAAGCAGGGTGTCCGCAGCGATTCCAGTCTGGAATTCAAGGTTGATAGATTGAGGAACCTCCACTGGCATCGTGCTGGTCAGCGGCACGGGAGCGAGGCCCGTTTCTATCGTGTCAAACGTGTGTTTAATTGCCGAGTTGTAAGTGAGCGCCACGCGGGCCGCAATTTCGGGTTTTTCCCACGCTACGCCGACCACATAGCCGAGCCGGTAGTCCGGTTTCCCTTCAAGCGTGTAGTTGAGCATCCCGGGGGCATTCTGCACGAACAGGGCTAGCGGAGCCTCGATGTGCAGCGTTCCCTCGACGCGTTGGGCGCGCAGGCCGCCGTAGACCGATATGTTGGACGGGAACTTGTAGCGCAGCAACCCGGTGACCGCGAGCGATTTCACCTCGGCCGTCGATCCAGCGAAGGGGTAGGGCGCGTTGGCGATCGGGTAGTCTACGTCGGCGCCGATCGGCTGGTCGACGATCAGCGCAATGTCGAGGTTGTCCTTCAGGACCCGCTTGTAGGCAAACGAGAACGTTCCATACGACCCTGCCATGTCGCCACTGCTCGTTCCTGTGAACGGGCCAGCACCGAAACCGCTCACGTCAGGGTTGAATGCCCCAAAAGAGAATTCTGCGTAGTTTCCCTGCTCGAAGAGCGGTGACACCGATTGTGCCGAACGCTCGATCCCGCCGGCGAAAGCCGAGGTCGCACCGAAGGCCAATCCGACCGTTGTGACTAGTACACGTCCCATAGTTCTCATCCCTAACGTGTGTTATTGTTATGTTCTGAGCGTATGTCCGTGCTGCCAATAGCGTCAATCAATGACGTGGCGTCGAAGCTGAATTGTCTCAGGGTGTGACGTAACGGTACTTCGTCTCGGCGCGGAGATTGATCCAGTTCGCGGCGAAGATTACTGCGCCGCCAACGAACACCCATGGGTCGAGCGGTTCTCCGTAGAGCGACATCCCGACAAGCCCGATGAAGGGCAGCCGCAGGAAGTCGAGCGGGGTGACGATCGAGGCCGGCGCGAGGGTCAGCGCCTTGGTCAGGCAGAAATGCGCGAGGAGGCCGGCAAGGCCCATGACAACAACCCATGGCAGAGTGGCCTTGTCCGGCAGCGCGATGGACCCGTCCCAGCCCGCGAGGACGAGGGCAAAGCCCGATTGCATCGTCGCAAGCCAGAAGAGGATGCAGAGGATGGAGGCCACGCGTGTCAGCCTCTTGGTGACGATGGCCGCGCCGGCGAAACCGAGCGCGCAGAGCAGGGCCGTGACGAGCCCGACCGAGAGGCCTGCCGCCCCGAAGGGCCGTGCGACCAGCAGGATCCCGACGAAACCGACCGATGCCGCCATCACCTTCGTCGGCGTCAACCTCTCGCCAAGGAAGATCGGCGCGGTCAGCGCCACGATGATCGGATAGGAAAACTCCAGCGCGAAAAGCTGTGCGAGCGGAATGAGCGCGAGCGCGTAGAGCCAGAGGTTCTGTCCGGCGAAGTGCACGACGTTTCGCAAGGTGTGCAGGCCGAGATGGGTGGCCCTGATCTCCCCCATGCGTCCGGTGCCGAACGCGACGGACACGATCACCACGATCCCGATGAGCGACCGGTAGAGCATCATCTCGAACGTATCGAGCGCCGCGCCGATCTCGCGACCCGACACGGCAAGCGCGGAGAAGCCGAGGATCGAGCCGAGCATCCAGAGCGCGGCGGCAATTGGGCGGTGGATTGCGGTCATCGGCGTTCCCGTAGGTGGCCGTCGCGATGGCCGGGTCCGGTATTCGCCCGTCCTGCGGGTCTTGTCCAGCCCCGGACCGGGCTCCACCGCTCGTTCAGCGCAGGGTCCGGGCGTGGAAGATGAAGCCGAGCAGGTTGAGCAGGACCTGAGCCGCGAGGATGGCGGTGGACCCGGTGGGATCGTAGTCCGGTGCTACCTCGACAAGGTCCACGCCGACGATGTCGTGCCCCCGCGCCACGCCCTGTAGAAGCTCCAGAACCTCGTAGTAGAGAAAGCCGCCATGGCTCGGAGTTCCGGTGCCCGGTGCGATCGACGGGCAGAAGCCGTCGATGTCGATCGTGAGGTAGATCCGCGCGCCCTTGGGAATCCGGGCGAGGACGGCCTCTGTCCCGAGCTTGCGGACCTGCCGCACCGACAGGATGTCTGCCCCCATCGCGCGGGCAGCGTCATAGCCTTCCTTCGCAGTCGATGAGACATTGCGGATGCCGAGCTGCGTCAGCCCTGTCACATAGGGCCGCTCCGCCGCGCGCCGCATCGGGTTGCCGTGGCCGTGCCGCACGCCGTGGCGTTCGTCGACGAAGTCGAGATGCGCGTCGATCTGCAGGATGTGGATCGGCCCCTGGTCGTCGAAGGCACGGATGCAGGGGATGTTGACCGAATGGTCGCCTCCGATGACCACCGGCAGTGCGCCGGCCTTGAGGATCGCCCGCACGCCCGTCTCGATGTTCGCGTGGCTCTTCTCGGTATCGGTATGGACGATGTCGGCGTCGCCCAGATCGACGATCCGCACGTCGGAACCGAGATAGGTCGCGTCGTCCTCGTGATCGTAGGCACCAGCATGGCCGAAGGAAAAGAGGGTCGAGGCCTCGCGCACGGCACGCGGGCCGAAACGGGCGCCGGGGCGGAACTGCGTTCCTATGTCGAAAGGGGCGCCGAGCACTGCGACGTCGGCGGCAATCCGTGACCAGTCTTCGACATAGGGGCGCTTGCCGAACGTCGAAATGCCGACGAAGGGCAGGTTGAGCCGCCCGCTTTCATATCCGTGTCCAGCCATCGTGACCTCCTGCCTGCTTGGCCAGAGGCTAGACCGGCGGCGGGCGACTGAGAAGCGGGAACGCGGCAGCGAAGCCGCATTTCGCAAAAAAACGTTCCTAAGCCGCTCTTTCCTCTCGCAAAACTGCGAGGGACGCGGCACGTTGACGAAAAATCGCGATGAGGCAGGCAATGACTTTCAAAGCTCCGGTTCCGACACCTCCGGGCCTGTGGCGGCGCGTCCCGCCGGCCATCTTTCCGTCGATCATGGGTCTCTTCGGGCTGGGTTTGGCCTGGCGGAGGGGGGCGCAGGTTTTCGCGCTGCCGGCCGGCATCGGAGAGGTGATCCTCGGCGCGGTGTCGCTGCTCTTCGTCTTCGCGCTCCTCGCCTATGTGGTGAAGCTCGTCCGGCGTCCTGCCGTGATTGCAGATGAGTTGCGGATCCTGCCGGGGCGGGCCGGTGTCGCGACGATGGTCCTCTCGATCTATCTCCTCTCGATGACGCTCCACCCCTATTCCGCCTCCGCCGCGCATGCGGTTCTTGTGGCGGGTTTCGCGGTTCACGCGGTCCTCGTCGTTCTGCTGGTGCACCAGTTCGTCACCGGCCCGGTGGAGCAGCGCCGCGTGACACCAATCTGGCATCTGAGCTATGTCGGCTTCATCATCGGCGCGCTCGCGGCATCCGGCTTCGAATACTACCTGCTGACCCTGCTGTTGTTCATCGCCACCGCCCTAATCGCGGCCCTGATCTGGTCGGTGAGCCTGGAGCAGATGATCAAGGAGACGGTGCCCGCACCCCTCCGGCCGCTTCTCGCGGTCCACCTGTCGCCCGTGGCCCTTCTTGGGCTGGTAGCCAACGCGTTGGAGCTTGACGCGGTGGCGATGGGCTGCGCCGGTGTCGCCGCGCTGATGGTGGCCTGGCTCGTCCTTCGCGCGCGGTGGCTGACCGAAAGCGGGTTCTCGGCGCTTTGGGGCGCGTTCACCTTTCCACTCGCGGCGACGGCAAGCCTGTGGCTCGTCCTGGGCGGCATCTGGCGCTGGCCGGGGGGCGTGGCGCTGGTCGCTGCGACGCTGATCGTGCCGGCCATAGCGTTCAAGGTCATCAAGCTCTGGCCCGGCGGACAGCTTGCGATGAAGACGAACGCGGCGATCGCCTAGATCAGCTCCACCCAGGCCCGGGCGAGGGCGAGGCCGGCGGCGTCGGCCGCGGCCCCATGGGTCGCGGCATGGGACGGATGGTCGCGATGCCATCCCGGCTGCATGGCTTCCGCCGCCTCGGGAAAGGACTGGGTCCATTCCGCGACGACGGCTCGGCTCGCCTCGAAATGGAACTGCGTTCCGTAGACCGCGCGGCCTATCCGGAAAGCCTGATGGGGAACATCGCCGTTTTCGGCCAGATGCACGGCATCGTCCGGAAGGGTGAACGTGTCGCTGTGCCACTGGAAGATCGGGAAACCGGCGCCGGCGGCACTCAGAACCGGGTCCGCGCGTCCAGCCTCCGTCGGGCGCACGCCACGCCAGCCGAATTCGGTCGCCGTGCCCAGCAGGTTTCTCGCCCCGAAGCCGCGCGCGAGGATCTGCGCGCCGAGGCAGATGCCCAGCACCGCCTTGTCCCGTTCTCCATAAGCCCGCATGGGCCGGGAAAGGGCGGGCAGGTAGGGGTGGTCGTCGTCATCCAGCGCGGACTGTTCTCCGCCAAGCACGACGAGCGCATCGTGGGCGGCGAGATCCATCGGCAGGACCCCATCGAGATATGGGCGAAAGCGGACGATTTCCGCCCCGGCCTCGGCAAGCGCCTCGCCGACCTGGCCAAGCAGCGACAGGCTCGTATTATCGACGACCGCAACGCGCATGAGATGTCCACCTCCGTCCGTCGTGATTGAGCATGCGGCCGTCGCGGACGCAAGAGATGGCGGTGCATGGTCCGATTAGGGCTTGCGCTCTCGCGGCACGCATGAAACAGGGAAGCGCCAAACGAAAGCTCCCCTGAGAGGTGTCCCATGGAGATTCGCGAGGCTCTCACCTTCGATGACGTCCTTCTGGTTCCGGCCGCGTCCAGCGTGCTGCCGTCGGATGCCGATACCTCGACTTACGTCACCAAGGCGATCCGGATGAACATCCCGCTTCTGTCCTCGGCGATGGACACGGTGACCGAAGCGCGCATGGCCATCGCGATGGCGCAGGCAGGCGGCATAGGTGTCATCCACCGCAACCTCGATCTGGAGGCGCAGGCCGCCGAAG
>JBNKFC010000235.1:0-7169 GCA_050289105.1 Paracoccaceae bacterium
AGAGCGGCATGAGCGAGAGGCCCGGCGCCCGCCCGGATTTCCGCGCCGCCGCCACATCGACCGGCATCAGGAGCGCCAGCGCCGCGACGTTGTTCATGAAGGCCGAGAGGACGCCTCCGACGGCGCCCATGATCGCAACATGGCTGCCGAGCGACCGCCCGGCCTCGACGAAGCGCCGGGTGATCAGCATCACCACGCCCGCCCGGGTCAGCCCGGCCGAGACGACGAGGACGAGCGCCACGACCAGCGTCGCGGGATGGCCGAAGCCCTCGAACGCCGACGCCGCCGGCACGACGCCGAGCACCACGCCGGCGAGGAGCGCGCTGAACGCGATGAGGTCGTAACGCCAGCGCCCTCAGATCAGCGCGGCGAAGACGATGGCGAAGAGCGCGAAGAGGATGATCTGGTCATTGGACATGCCCGCCAGTGAAGACCCATCGGACGCGCGATGCAAGACCGGCAAGGGCCGGGCTTGCGGGCGGGGGCTGGCGTGACATATAGAGGCGCGAACCTCAGGAATTCGGACGGAGACGGTCATGGCAGGCCATTCGAAATGGGCCAACATCCAGCATCGCAAGGGCCGGCAGGACGCCGCGCGCTCGAAGCTGTTTTCCAAGCTCGCCAAGGAAATCACCGTGGCGGCGAAGATGGGTGACCCCGATCCCGACAAGAACCCGCGCCTGCGGCTGGCGGTAAAGGCGGCCAAGGCCGTGTCATGCCCCAAGGACGTGATCGACCGGGCGATCAAGAAATCCATGGGCGGCGACGCGGCCGACTATACCGAGATCCGCTATGAGGGCTATGGCCCGAACGGCATCGCGATCATCGTCGAAGCTATGACCGACAACCTCAACCGGACCGCCTCGAACGTGCGCTCGACCTTCTCGAAGTTCGGCGGCAACCTCGGCACCACGGGTTCGGTCAGCTTCATGTTCGACCGGGTCGGAGAGATCATGTATCCGGTTTCGGCCGGCGATCCCGACACCGTCATGATGGCGGCGATCGAGGCTGGGGCGGAGGATGTGGAGTCGGACGAGGACGGTCACTGGATCTATTGTGCCGACAGCGATCTCTCGGCGGTCTCGGACGCGCTGGAAGCGGTGCTGGGCGAGAGCGAGGAATCGAAGCTGGTCTGGCGGCCGCAGAACCGCACCAATGTCGATCTGGAGACGGCGCAGAAGCTGATGCGGCTGATCGAGACGCTCGAGGACGATGACGACGTCCAGACCGTGACGGCGAATTTCGACATCCCCGACGAGGTTGCTGCGGCCCTTTGAGCGCCTGGTGAACCAGTCCGGGGCGCGGCCGTTACGCCAGCGCCCCGAGTGCCGCCTGCCGTACCGCGGCGGTCAGGGGCGCCAAAGCTCGCGCGCTCAGCCGCGTGACCTGCCAGTAAAGGTCAACCTCAAGTGTCTCGGCGGTCAGGGCAACCAACCGGCCCGCCGCGATTTCCTCGCGCACCAAACCCTCGGGATTGACGCCCCATCCCAGCCCAAGGCGCGAAGCGGTGACGAAGGCGTGGCTGGAGGCGATCCGGTGGGTTTGCAGCACGACCGGCGCGCCGGTGACGCGCTCGGCCCATTGCGCCTGCAGTGCGTCCTTGCGGTTGAAGGTCAGCGCCGGGGCCTCGGCTAGCGCCGCCGCCGTGACACCGTCCGGAAACCAGCGTGAGACGAAGGCGGGACTGGCCGTCGCGACATAGCGCAGCCGGCCCAGCGTGTGGCTGTCGCACCCGCTGAGCGGCGCCGCGCGCGAGGTCACGGCCGCCTGCACCTCTCCGCGGCGCAGGAGGTCGTGCGAGTGGCTTTCGTCGTCGATTTCCAGATCAAAGAGCAGTTCGGGCAGGGCGCTCAATGCCGGCAGGAACCAGGTCGCGAGGCTGTCGGCGTTGACCGCGATCCGCACATGCGCGCGGCCGCCGGGGAGCCCGAGATCGGAGACGAGCTGCCGTTCCAGAAGCGCGACATCCTCGGCGTGGCGCAGAAGGCGCGCGCCGGCCGACGTGGCGAGGCACGGCTGCGCGCGAATGATGACGGCGGTTCCGACCTGTTCCTCCAAGGCCTTGATCCGCTGCGAAATCGCAGAAGGCGTGACGTGCAGCGCCTGAGCGGCGCCGTCGAAACTTCCGGCGCGGAGGACGGCGGCGAGGGCCCGCAGCAGGGCGGCGTCTGTCATTAGCATTGCTAAACTGAGAATAGAATCTTTAATTTGTCTTATCTGATCGTGAGTCCTAGTCAATCCCCGTCGCGGGACGGAGGATGACATGACACTCGCCTTTTTCGACGGTTTTCGGCTTTCGCTGGGACTTATCGCGGCCATCGGGGCGCAGAACGCCTTCGTGTTGCGGCAGGGGCTTCGGCGCGAACATGTGCTGGCGGTCTGCCTGTTCTGTGCCCTGTCCGATGCCGCGCTGATCGCGGCGGGGGTGGTGGGGTTTGGTGCGCTGTCGCACAGTTGGCCCCTGTTCGGCTCAGTGCTGCGCTGGGGCGGCGTCGCCTTTCTGGTCTGGTATGGTGCGAAGGCTTTTCGCGCCGCATGGATCGGCGGTCAGGCGCTCCGTCCGTCCGGTGACGCCGTCGCCTCTCTGTCGGCGGTGCTGGGCACTCTGGCGCTGATCACCTGGCTGAACCCGCATGTCTGGCTCGATACCGTAGTGCTGGTCGGATCGATCGCGGCGCAATATCCCGGCCGGGCCGCACCCTTCGCCCTTGGCGCGGCGTCGGCGTCGGCCGCTTTCTTCTTCGCCCTCGGGTTCGGGGCGCGTCTTCTGGCACCTGTCTTTGCCCGTCCGCGCGCGTGGCAGGTGCTGGACGCCGGGGTCGGTGTCGTGATGTGGTCAATCGCGGCAGCCCTCGCGCTCGGTTGACCTTGCACAAGGTCGCCCGATCGCGTCATGTCGCGCCATGATCGAGGATGGTGCCAATCGCCCCGTCGAGGGGGTTCTCTGGATGCTCGCGACCGGGCTCTGCTTCGTCGCGGTGACCGGATCGGTGCGCTACATGGGCACCGGGCTGCCGGCGGCCGAGTCGGCCTTCCTGCGTTTCGTCTTCGGTTCCATCCTTCTGGCGCCGATTCTGGCGCGGGTCTTCCGGTCGGGGCTGCCGAAGGGCACGCTGCCGCTTTTCGCGGTCCGGGGTGTTCTGCATTCGCTCGCGACCGCGCTCTGGTTCTACGCGATGGCGCGGCTGCCGGTGGCCGAGGTCACGGCGATCGGTTACCTCAACCCGATCGTGGTGACGCTGGGCGCGGCGGTGCTTCTGGGCGAAAAGCTCGCGGCGCGGCGGCTGACCGCGATCGCGGTGGCCTTGATCGGTGCGCTGATCGTGCTCAGGCCGGGGCTCAGGGACCTTTCCACGGGCCATCTGGCGCAGCTGAGTGCGGCGATCTTCTTCGGTCTCTCCTACCTGATCGTCAAGCGGCTCTCGGCGCTGTCGTCGCCGACCGAGGTGGTGGCGATGATGTCGCTGACCGTGGCGATCGGGCTTCTGGTCCCGGCGCTCGCGGTCTGGGTGACGCCGGACTTGACGCAGATCGCGATCCTCGTCCTTGTCACCTTCCTCGCGACGGCGGGCCATTACTGCATGACGCGGGCCTTCGTCGCGGCACCTCTGGCGGTGACGCAGCCGGTGGTCTTCCTGCAGCTGGTCTGGGCGACGCTCCTCGGCGCCCTCGTCTTCGGCGAGGCGGTCGATCCCTACGTCCTGACCGGCGGCGCGATGATCATTGCCGCGATCAGCTACATGACCTGGCGCGAGGCACAGCTCCGCCGCCGCGCGGTGACACCGGCGCCGGTCGCGGCGAAGCTTTAGCCGCGCGGGTCGAGGAGCCGTCCGATCACGCTTTCGCGGGTGATCCGGCCAAGGGTCTTGCCGCCGTCGGTCACGGCGAGCGCCGGGACCTCGCGCAGACGTTCCATCACCTCGCGCACCGGGGCGTCGGGATGGACCTCGGGCGCATTTGGGGCGCGGGCCGGGCCGGGCTGCATGATGTCCGAGGCGCGGAGCACGCCCAAGGGGTTCATGTGGGCGACGAAATCCGCCACGTAGTCCGAGGCCGGTTTGGCGATGATCTCGCGGGCGGTGCCACACTGGACGATGCGCCCGCCCTCCATCAGCGCGATCCGGTTGCCGATCTTGAAGGCCTCGTCGAGGTCGTGGCTGACGAAGATGATCGTGCGGCGGAGCTTGTCCTGAAGCTCCAGCAACTCGTCCTGAAGCCGCGTGCGGATCAGCGGATCGAGGGCCGAGAAGGGTTCGTCCATGAGAAGGATCGGTGCCTCGGTCGCGAAGGCGCGGGCCAGGCCGACCCTCTGCTGCATGCCGCCCGAAAGTTCGCCCACCTTGCGCTCCGCCCAGTCTGAAAGACCGACGAGGGCCAGCTGCTGATCGACCTTGTCGCGCCGCTCGGCCGGGCTTTGGCCCGCGAGTTCGAGGCCGAGGCCGACATTCTCGCGCACCGTCCGCCAGGGCAGGAGGCCGAATTGCTGGAACACCATCGCCACGCAATCGCGCCGGACCCTGAGAAGGTCGGGGACCGAGGCATGACCGACCTCGCAGGACCAGCCCTCGTCGTGTATCGTGACCTTGCCGCGACAGACCGGGTTGAGGCCGTTGACCGCCCGCAGGAGCGTCGACTTGCCGGACCCGGACAGCCCCATCAGCACGAGGATTTCACCGGTCTCGACCGTCAGCGAACAGTCGTGGACGCCGAGGATCTGGCCGGTCTCGCGCTGTATCTCGGCGCGGTCCATGCCCTTGTCCATGAGCGGAAGCGCCCGCTCCGGATGATCGCCGAAGACGATGTTGACCTTGTCGAATTCGACCGCGACCGTCATTTCGCACCTCCGATCCGGAGCATCCGGTCGAGCATGATCGCGACGACGACGATGATGAAGCCGGACTCAAAACCGAGCGCGGTGTTGACGGAGTTCAGCGCGCGGACGACCGGCACGCCGAGCCCGTTGGCACCGACGAGGGCGGCGATCACGACCATGGAGAGCGAGAGCATGATGGTCTGATTGAGCCCCGCCATGATCTGCGGCAGCGCGTAAGGCAGTTCGACCTTCCAGAGCGTCTGGCGCTTGGTGCCGCCGAAAGCCGTGACAGCCTCAAGAAGAGGTTGCGGGGTGGAGGAAATGCCAAGATGGGTGAGCCGGATCGGTGCCGGAAGGACGAAGATCACGGTGGCGATGAGTCCCGGCACCATGCCGATGCCGAAGAAGACGATGGCAGGGATGAGGTAGACGAAGGTCGGCAGCGTCTGCATCAGGTCAAGGACGGGCCGCATCCAGGCGTAGAGCTTCGGCCGGTGCGCGGCGGCGATGCCGATGGGCACTCCGACTGCCATGCAAACGACGCAGGAGGAAAGCACGAGCGTCAGGCTTTCCGTGGTCTCCTTCCAGTAGCCCTGGTTGAGGATGAAGAGAAAGCCCGCGAGGACCAGAAGGCAGGTCTTCCAGCTGCGCTGCAAGAGCCAGGTCAACCCGACGAAGGCAGCGACGATGACGAGGGGATGCGGTGTTTGCAGTACCCAGAGGATCGCGGCAATCAGCCACTCCATGACCTGCGACATCGCGTCGAAAAGCGGCTCGGCATTGTCCTTGAGCCAGTCGAAGGCCTGCTTGGCAGCCTTACCGACCGGAATCTTGCTGTCCGTCAGCCATTCCATTCCCGCACCCTCCCTGTGGGAAAGCCGGTGGCCGGTTGAGCCCGGCCATCCGGCGTCGTCGTGAACGGCCCGCCGCCCTCGCGGGCGAAAGGCCGGGGCAGGATCAGTTGAGCGCCGCCTCGACCGCAGCCATCGCGTCACCGCCGTCCTTCGTCGTCACGCCGTCGAGCCAGGGGCCGAGCACCTCCTTGTGGCCGGCGAGCCAGGCCTTGGCGGCATCGTTCGGATCTTCGCCGTCATTGAGGATGGCGCCCATGATCTCGTTCTCCATGGCGAGCGAGAATTCGAGGTTTTGCAGCAGCTTGCCGGTGTTCGGGCATTCGGCCACGTAGCCTGCGCGGGTGTTGGTCGCGACCTCGGCACCGCCGAAGTTCGGGCCGAACACATCGTCACCACCCGAGAGGTAGGTCATCTTGAAGTTGGCGTTCATCGGATGCGGTTCCCAACCGAGGAAGACGATCGGCTCGTTGTCGCCATCCGCCTTCGCGACCTGCGCCAGCATCCCCTGTTCGGAGCTTTCGATGAGTTCGAATTCCGACAGCCCGAACTGGTCGTTCGCGATCATGTCGAGGATCAGCCGGTTGCCGTCATTGCCCGGCTCGATCCCGTAGATCTTGCCGTCGAGGTCGTCCTTGTGCTCGGAGATGTTGCCGAAGTCGCTGATGCCGAGGTTCGCGCCGGCCTCGTTGGTCGCCAGCGTGTATTTCGCGCCGACGAGGTTGGTGCGCACCGTCTCGACCGTGCCTGCCTCGCGGTAGGGGGCGATATCCGCCTCCATCGTCGGCATCCAGTTGCCGAGGAAGACGTCGACATCGCCCTGGGCGAGGCCGGTATAGGTAACCGGGACCGAGAGGATCTTCACCTCGGTCTCGTAGCCGAGCGCGTTGAGAATGGTGGTCGTCGCCGCGGTCGTCGCCGTGATGTCGGTCCAGCCGACATCCGAGAAGATCACCTTGTCGCAGCCGGCGGCGAAGGCCGGGGCCGAAAGCGTCAGCGCGGCGCCGGCCAGCAGCGTCGCCCGGAACTTGGAGGTAAGTGTCATCCTTGGTTGCTCCCTGTTTTCTTGTTTAGCGTGTCGTTAAGCGGCGGGCCTCTGGCCGGGGCAAGGGCAGCCTCGCGCCCCGAAAAGCGCCGCGCCGGCTTATGTGGAAGCAAACCTAGAACAAGTTCCGGGAAGGAAAAAGGGACTTTGCCCCTCTGATGCGCATTTTTGTTGATTGACGAGTCAATAAAGGATCAGCTAGCGAACAGGGTCGGATATGGAAAGGCGGGTCTCATGCCGAAAGTTGGAATGGAGCCGATTCGCAAGGCGGCATTGGTGAAGGCGACGATCACCGAGATCGGGCGTGCCGGGTCGCTCGACGTGACGGTGAGCCAGATCGCGAAACGGGCCGGCATGTCCTCGGCCCTCGCGCATCATTACTTCGGCTCGAAGGAACAGATTTTTCTGGCCGCGATGCGCCATATCCTGACGCTCTACGGCGCCGAGGTGCGCGGTGCGC
>JBNKFC010000236.1:0-9027 GCA_050289105.1 Paracoccaceae bacterium
AAAGATGGTTTCTGCTTGCCCGTGCTTTTGCCCCATTCAGCCGCACCAACGCTGATCGTTTTGGCCCGCTGCGCAGGCTGAGAACAAATCTGGGATTCCTCCCCGGAACCTTCTACAAAGATTTCCGATCAGGTGCGCTGCGGCAATGCCTTCCCAAGCGCCGGCCGACGCGGAGACCCCAACCAAGCGGACTGAAAGGGCCCAGCATGAGCTACAACGTCAAGCTGTCCGGCGTGATGCCGGCGCTCGTCACGCCGTTCAACTCGAAAGACAGGATCGACTTCAAGGCATTCGAGACCCTGCTGCACCACTTTCGCGCCTGCGGCGTGACCGGCTGGGTGCCGAACGGTTCCACGGGCGAATATTTCAGCCAATCGACGGAAGAGCGCCGGCAGGTCCTGCAGTTCGTCAAGGACTTCGCAAACGACGATGAAATCCTGATTGCCGGAACAAACGCGCCCGCAACGCGCGAGGTCATCGAACAGACCGCGATGGCCAAGAAGATCGGCTATGACACCGTCCTTCTCGCGCCACCCTTCTACACGCGCCCGACGCAGGACGAGCTGATCCGGCACTACGAGAAAGTTCTGGCCGAGGTCGACGTCAACATCATCCTCTACAGCTACCCGGCCAAGGATGGCTCCGACATCAGCTTCGAGCTGATGGACCATTTCGCCGACAATCCGCGCGTGATCGGCATCAAGGAAAGCTCGGGCGTGCTGCAGCGCGCGATCGACATCGCCTCGCGCTACGAAGGCAAGATCCAGTTGATCTCCGGGTCGGACGATATCGCGCTCGACTTCATGTTCTGGGGCGCGGAGTCGTGGATCTGCGGGCCGTCGAACTGCATGGCGAAGGCCTGCTGCGATCTCGACCGGGCCTACAAGGCCGGCGATCTGGCCAAGGCGAAGGCCATGATGAAGACACTCTACCGTGCGATGAACATTCTCGAATCCGGCAAGTTCGTGCAGAAGATCAAGTATGGCTGCGAATTGCAGGGCATGCCGGTCGGAGAATGCCGCATGCCCCTCGGCCCGCTCACGGATGAGGAAAAGACCGCGTTCAAGGCGGCGATGGAGCCGATCCTCAACTGGTCGTAACCTTTGGGGGCGGTTCGCCGCCCCAGCTCCAATACGTAAACGAGGCCAGTCGGTGTCCCAGCCGTCCCATTCCCGCAGAACCGTCGTGGTCGGTGCCGGCGTTATCGGAACCGCCATCGCCCATGAGCTTCAGAAGCGCGGTCGTTCGGTGACGCTGATCGACCGGGATGCCCCAGGTCGTGGCGCGTCGTTCGGCAACATGGCCTCGATCGCGGTGACGGAATTCATGCCGGCCTCGCGCCCATCGGTCTGGAAGCAGATCCCGGGCTGGATGATGGACCCGGAGGGGCCGGTCTGCGTGCGCCCGTCCTACATGCCGAAACTCGTGCCGTGGTTCCTGCGCTTTCTCGGCGCGAGCCGCGCCGCGAAGCTGCGCGAACTGGAGGCTCAGGGGGCCGCGCTCTGCAAGCGGGCGCTCGGCGATACGCAGGCGTTGCTGGCCGAACTCGGTGCCGGGGACCAGATCACCGAAACAGGCTGTCTGTCACTCTATGCCAACGAAGGCGAATTCCGCGCCGACCGCGATCACATCGAGATCCTCGAACGCTTCGGCTTCGACCACGAGGTGATTGGCGGTACTGCGCTGCGCGACCTGGAACCCGAATTGACGCCGGGCATCGAGAAGGCGGTCCTCTTCCCCGACAACCGTTCACTGCGCGATCCCTATGCCTTCGTCGTGAAGCTTGCCGAACGGTTCGAGGCACTCGGCGGCCTCATTCGGCGTGCCGAAGTCACGGGATTCGAGCGCGGCGGCGGCGTCACCCGCTTGCGCCTTCGCGATGGTGGAGTGGAGGAGGCGGAGGAGGTGGTGCTCTGCGCCGGGGCATTCACGGCCCGGCTCTCGAAGCTCCTCGGCGAGCCGATTCCGCTTGAGACTGAGCGCGGCTATCATACCCAGATCATGGCGCCGGGAATCTCGCTTGCCCATTCGATCATCTGGCCCGCGCGCGCGTTCATGGTGACGCCGACCGCGGGAGGCATCCGTATCGGCGGCACGGTCGAGATGGCTGGTCTCGACGCCGCGCCGAACTACAACCGGTCGAAGATCACCGTGAAGCGCGCGAAAGAGGCGCTGCCAAACCTGCGCGTCGAAGGGGCGACGGAATGGATGGGGCACCGGCCGGCGCTGCCGGATACGGTGCCGATCATCTCGGCCTCGGCGCGGACGAAGGGCGTCTACTACGCCACGGGCCATGGCCATCTCGGGCTGACCTATGCCGCCACGACCGCGCGGCTGATGGGCCAGCTCGTCTCAGGGGAGCGGACCGATCTGGACCTCACCCCCTATCGCATCGACCGGTACTGAAAGGAGTTGATCCATGACCGAGAAGGTTTGCCTGATCGTCGGCGGAGGCCGCGGCATGGGGGCCGCTGCCGCGCGGGAAATGCACGCGAAGGGCTACAAGCTGGCACTGATGTCGCCGTCGGAGAGCTGCGAGACGCTGGCGGCGGAACTCGGCGGCGTGGCGCGTCGCGGCAAGGCTGAAAGCGCGGAGGATATACGGGGCATCTTCGATCTGGCGATGACCACCTATCGGCGCGTCGACGCCGTGCTGATCCATGTGGCCGGGCCGCCGAAGGGTGACCTGCTGGAGATCCCCGAAGAGGACTGGGACCGCGCCAACGCGATGATCCTGAAGCCGGTGATCCGCATGGCCAAGCTCGTCACCCCGGTAATGGAGAAGCAGGGCGGCGGATCGATCGTCTGCATCACCACCTATTCCGCCTTCGAGCCGAGCCTGATGTTCCCGACCTCAAGCGTCTACCGGGTCGGCGTGTCGTCCTTCGCCAAGCTCTATTCCGACCGTTACGGGCCGTCGAACATCCGCATGAACTGCCTGCTGCCCGGGTTTACCGACAGCCTCGACCTGCCGGAGAAATACGCGAAGATGTCCGCGCTCGGCCGGCTGGCGCGGGCCGAGGAACAGGGCAAGGCGGCGGCCTTCCTTCTGAGCGAGGACAGCAGCTATATCACCGGACAGAGCCTGCGGGTCGATGGCGGCGTGACGCGGTCGATGTGAGACAAGAGAAGGACTGACACCAATGCGTTGGACGCGGACCCTGCAAACCGTGGACGTGCACTGTGAGGGCGAGATCGGCCGTGTGGTGACCGGCGGTGTGCTGAACATCCCCGGTGCGACGATGGCCGACAAGTTGCGCCACATCAACGAAGTCGACGACAGCCTGCGCCGGTTCCTCTGTTCGGAGCCGCGTTCAGCGCCGGCGGGGTCATTTTGCCTGCTGGTCCCCGCCTGCGATCCGGCGGCGGATGTGGGCTTTGTCGTCCTGCAACCGGACCAGGCGCACGCCATGTCGGGTTCGAACGCGATGTGCGCAGTCACGGCCATCCTCGAAACCGGCATGAAGCCCATGAGCGAGCCGGAGACGACGGTGATTCTGGACACGGCGGCCGGCCTCGTCACGGCGCGGGCCATGTGCGAGAACGGCAAGGTGGCGCGGGTGTCGCTCGACATGCCGCCGTCGTTCGTCACCAAAAAGGGGGCCACGATCGACACCGAGGAATGGGGCACGATCACCTACGACCTCTGCTTTGGAGGAATCTTCTACGCGCTCGTCGATGTCGATCAGGTCGGACTGACCATTGCCCCGGAAAACGCGCGCGAGCTTGCGATGCGCGGGGTCGCCCTTCGCAGCAAGATCGCCGAGGTCGAACCCGCGACGCACCCGACCACGCCGGCGCTGAACGGGCTTTCCTACGTCATGTTCCGGTCCGACGAACCCGACGGCGCCCTGCGCACCTGCACGACGCTCAGACCGGGGCGCGTGGACCGATCGCCCTGCGGCACCGGGTCCAATTCGAACATGGCCGTGCGTCACGCCGAGGGCCGCGTGAAACCGGGCGACGTGGTCGTCTCGCGCTCGATCATCGGGGGTGAATTCACAACCGAATTCCTGGGGGAAACGCAGGTCGGTCACTACCCCGCCACGAAAAACCGCGTGTCGGGGCAATCCTGGGTCTATGCGATCACCCAGATCGGGCTGGACCCGACCGACCCGTTCCCGGCCGGTTTCACGCTGTCGGATACCTGGGGCGGCTGACGACGCCCCCGGCTGGGGGACGCTGATCCTTCATCATCGGGCCGGCGCGGCCGAATTCCCGCCGAGGTTCGGATCGTTAGGCTCGGGCGGCGTGCGCCGCACCGGCCGCAGGTCATGCAGAATGACGAAGATCGCCTGAGTCGACCGTTCGAGCAGCAGCTGGATCGAGTTGTGCACGACAACCATCGAGAGTTTGCGCATCAGCGACGAGCCGGTGTTGTGCAGGAGCACGCGCTGGCGGGTGTGAGGTCAGAATTTCCCTACACAGCCAGAAACGTCGCAAGCGCGCGACGGCGGTCCAGAGTCCCGACCTGACGGCCCTGCGCGTCGAGCACCGGCAGCGGACCATTGTCGGACAAAAGCTCGGGGCCGATTTCGGATATGCTCAAATCGACGCGGACACCATCGCTTGCCGACCCGGCGCCCGGCTCCATCAGCGAGCCGACCCTGACGACGCGGGATGGCGGCACCTTCGCGACGAACCGGCGGACATAGTCGCTCGCCGGTCGCATCACCAGATCCTCGGGCGTGCCGATCTGCACGATGCGCCCGCCTTCCATGATCGCGATGCGGTCGGCGAGGCGGATCGCCTCGTCCAGATCATGCGTTACGAAGACTACCGTCCGAGTCTGTGTCGTCTGGAGCCGAAGCACCTCGGTCTGAAGATCGGCACGGATCAGCGGATCGAGTGCCGAGAACGGTTCGTCGAGGAACCAGAACTCCGGGTCGGTGGCGAGCGACCGGGCGATGCCGACCCGCTGCTGCTGCCCGCCCGACAACTCGGACGGGAACCGTTCCTCGCGCCCCGACAGCCCGACCGTCTCGACCAGTTCGCGCGCCCGTGCCTCGGCTTGCCCGCGGGGCATACCCTGCACCTCAAGCGGGAACGCGATGTTGGCGAGGACGGTGCGGTTCGGCAGCAGCGCGAAGTGCTGGAACACCATGCCCATGCGCTGCCTGCGCAGCGTGACCAGCGCCTTTTCGTCCAGCTTGAGGATGTCCTGCCCGTCGCACAGGACCTCGCCCATCGTCGGCTCGATCAGCCGCGTCAGACAGCGCAGAAGCGTCGACTTGCCCGAGCCCGACAGGCCCATGATGACGAAGACCTCGCCATGCGCGATGTCGAAACTGGCATCCTGCACGGCGCCGACAAGCCCCTCGCGCTGAAGCGCCTCGGCGGTGCGCTCGGACGGGGCGAGCTTCGTGATGCGGTCGGGATGCGCACCAAAGACCTTCCACACGCCCCGCGCGCTCAGCGCGACCTCGGCATTCTTGTCCATGCGGCCTTCCTCAGACATGGGCACCCCCCTGATGCTTCGCCGCCCGCGCGGCTCCGGCCTTGAGCAGAGCATCGGCGACCAACGCGATGCAGGCCACGCACAGCCCAGCGACGATGCCCGGCCCAGTTTCGCCCCGCGACAGGGCTGTAAAGACTTCCTGACCCAGCTCCCGCGTTCCCACCAGCGCCGCGATGACCAGCATGGAGAGCGCCATCATCACCGTCTGGTTCAGGCCGAGAAGCAGGGTCGGCAACGCGGCGGGAAGCTGCACGAGGCGGAAGGTCTGGCCGCGCGTGCACCCTGTCATCGCCGCCGCCTCGATCCGCTCCACGGGCACATGCGCCATACCGGCCATTCCGTATCGCACCGCCGGCGCGATGGCATAGGACACGATGGCGATCAGCGCCGAGAAGTCGCCATTGCGAAACAGCATCACCGCCGGCAGCAGGTAGACCAGGGTCGGCAGCGTCTGAAGCGTATCCAGAACCAACTGCACGGGTGCGTGCAGCCTCTTGCGGCTGGAAACCCATATGCCGAACGGCAGCCCCAGCGCGAGCGCGATCAGGACCGACAGCAGCGTGAGGTAGACCGATCCCATCGCCGGATCCCAGTATCCCGCCACGCCGACGAAGAGGGTAAGCCCCGCCACGTAGAGCGCCGTCCGCATGCCGCCGATGGCCCAGCCCGCCAGCGCCAGAAGGGCAAGGATCAGAGCCCAGGGCGCGGCAAGAAGAAGGTCGCGCAATGGGTTCATCACGCCCAGCAGCATCGCGGTTCGGAACGCCTCGAGCGGGTCGTAGAAGGTCGTGTTGATGAAGGTGACGACACCATTCCAGAATGGCGCGGTGGTCAGCGTCATCTCTTTAGGCACCTGGTTCAGCACTGGAAGCGCCAGCCCCACGACCGTCGGAACCAGAAGCAGGGCGAGCGCGATGGCGCTGTCCCGCCGGTGCCAGAGCCCGCGCTGGCCGGTCGACAGGTTATGCGCCGCGACCTGGGTCAGCCGGTCGAGCACGATGGCGAGGGCGACGATGCCCATCCCGGCCTCGAACCCGGTGCCGAAGTCGAGCCTCCTCAGCGCGCGCAGAACGTCATAGCCAAGCCCGCCCGCCCCGATCATCGAGGCGATGATGACCATGTTCAGCGTCATCATCACGACCTGGTTGAGGCCGATCGCTAGGCGCGGCACCGCCACCGGCAACTCGACCTTCCAGAGCGTCTGGAACCTGCTGCACCCGGTCATGCGCGCGAGTTCGAGAGATTCCTCCGGCACCGACCGAAGCGCCAGCACCGTCGCGTGGACCATCGGCGGCAGGGCATAGACCACGGTCGCGAACAGCGCGGCGCTCGGGCCATAGCCAAAAAGCAGGAGCGTCGGCAGCAGGTAGGAGAAGATCGGCACGGTCTGCATGACGTTCATCACCGCGCGCACCGTGGCCTCAGTTCCGGGCGAGCGGTAGGCACGGATCCCTATGGCAAGGCCGAGAGCGAGTGCGGTCAGGACGCTGAGCAGAACCGAGGCAAGCGTGATCATGGCGGAGGCCCAGAGGCCGAAAAACGCGAGGTAAAAACCCGCCAGCAGGGTCAATGCGGCAAGGCCTCGACCAGACAGCCGCCAGGCCAGAAGCGCCGTCGCAAGCACCACGCCGAGCCAGCTGAGCGGCGGGGCGACCTGAACCTTGTTGAAGCCCGCACCCGAGACCCAGCCGTCGGCCAGAAGCACCGTCAGCCAGTCGATCGGCTTCTCGGCCCCGGCCGCAACGGCCCGCGTGATCTCGGCCACGGTGACGCCGCCGATCGCGGCATCCCGCGCGAACCATTCCAGCGCGCGGCCCACCCAGTCGGACAGTGGTGCGATCAGCCAGGCGGGAACGTCGGACAGAAACGCAGGAAACGCCGGGGCCGCCACGATCAGCAGCGCTACGGCAATGAGCGTCCAGCGCATGCGCATGGACACTGCCGACTCTGCCCTGTCGATACTTGCATCGGCCATCATGCGCGATCCTGACGAGGGGCCGGCCCGAAAGAGCCGGCCCCGGCCATATCAGTTCTCGGCGCAGGCGGCCCAGCCGCGCCACTTCGCCTCGTTGTCCTTGGCCCATTGCATCGCGACATCCTCGACGCTCTTGCCTTCGACATCGACCGCGTAGACGAGCTGGCCGACCTCGTCGCCGTCCATCGTGAAGTTGCGCACGATGTCGTAGGCGCACGGCCATTTCTCCTCGCCGCCGGCCCAGGCCATCTTCTTGATCCAGCCTTCGGGCTTGCCGCAGTCGTACTTCATGTCCGGGTTCACGCCCCAGGACGGATCCTCATAGCAGGCCTGCTCGTATTTCGGGAACTCGACGAACTTGCCGTCGAAGACCGAAGGGGCCCAATGCGGCTTGTAGATCCAGAGCATGATGGGCGCCTGACGCTCGTAGGCTGCCTGAAGCTCCGCGAACATCGATGCGTCGGTGCCGGCATGGACCACCTCGAAGGGCAGGCCCAGCGCCTCCACGCGCTCTTCATCGTGGCCACCCCAGCTGACCGGGCCGCTGAGATACCGGCCCTTCGGCGCGGTTTCCGGCGCCGAGAACGCCTCGGCGCAGGCCGGATCCTTCAGTGCTTCCCAGTTGGGCAGGCCGGGGCATTTTTCTTCCATGTAAGCGGGATACCACCAGTCTTCCTTGGCCTGCGGGCCAAGCTCTCCCATGTCGAGGACATTTCCGGTGGCGACCGACTTGGTAAAGGCCGCGTCCTGGGTCGTCTGCCAGGTTTCAAGCGCGATGGTCAGGTCGCCGGATTCAAATCCGGGATAGCGGGCGCTGTCATCGGCGATGACCTTCTCGACGTCATAGCCGTAGGTCGACAGGATGATGTTGAGGATCTCCGTGTCCACAAGCATCGAGGTCCAGTCCGCGACCATCAGCTTGATCGTGTCGGTCGATTCCGGCTCGAAGGCCGCAACCGGCGTGGAAAAGCCCACGCTCAGCGCGGCAAGTGCAGTCAAGGTCAGTTTCTTCATGTGAGTACCCCTGTTGCTAGTCTTGTTGTTCAGCCTTTGGCATACCAGCCGTTGTCGACGTAAAGCGCGGTGCCGTTCACGAAGCTGGCCTCGTCCGAAGCCAGCCAGAGCGCGGCGGCGGCCACTTCCTCGGGTTCGCAAAGCCGGCCCTGCACCGCATGAAGGTCGGCCTCGTTCCAGTTCTGTCCCAGACCGTCGAGTTCATCGATCTCGCGCAGGCCGTGGGCGGTCTTGACGAACCCAGGGCAGACGGCGTTGGCTCGGATGCCGCGGTCGCGGTATTCCACGGCGATGGAACGGGCGAGTTGCAGCACTGCGCCCTTAGTCATGCAGTAGAGGCTTTCGAGGCCGAAGCCCTTCTCGCCGCCGATGGAGGAGGTGATGACGATCGACCCCCCGCGGTTCTCGAGCATGTGGCCGACCACCTCGCGGCAGACGACGAAGGCCGAGCGGACGTTGATGTCCATCAGCCGGTCGTAATCCGTATCGGTGGTTTCGTGGAACGGCTTCACGATGATGGTGCCGGCATGGCTGAAGAGCGTGTCGACGGCTCCCCATTCACCGACAGCCTGCGCCAGCG
>JBNKFC010000237.1:0-4152 GCA_050289105.1 Paracoccaceae bacterium
ACTCCTTCCTTGCTGACCTCATGGGGGTCGAACTGGTCGAGGGGCCGGATCTCTTCGTGGAAAGCGGCCTCGTCTGGATGCGCACGACGGAGGGGCCGAAACGGGTCGACGTGATCTACCGTCGCGTCGACGACGCCTTCCTCGATCCGCTGTGCTTCCGCCCGGATTCGATGCTGGGCGTGCCCGGCCTTATGGATGTCTACCGCTCCGGCGGGGTGACGATCGCCTCCGCACCGGGGGCCGGAGTCGCCGACGACAAGGCGGTCTACACCTACGTGCCCGAGATGATCCGCTTCTACCTCGGCGAGGAGCCGATCCTTCAGAACGTGCCCACCTGGCAATGCGCCAAGTCCGACGATCTGAAATACGTCCTCGACAACCTTGGCGACCTGGTGGTCAAGGAAGTGCATGGCTCGGGCGGCTACGGCATGCTCGTCGGGCCGGCATCTACCGCCGATCAGATTGAGAACTTCCGCCACAAGATCGAGGCGGACCCCGACAACTACATCGCCCAGCCGACACTCGCGCTTTCGACCTGCCCGTCCTTCGTCGCCGACGGCATCGCGCCGCGCCATGTCGATCTGCGGCCCTACTGCCTGGTCGGCGAAAAGATCGAACTGGTGCCGGGCGGTCTGACGCGGGTGGCGCTGACCGAGGGGTCGCTCGTGGTCAACTCCTCACAGGGCGGCGGCGTCAAGGATACCTGGGTGCTGGCGGAGTGATGGAATGCTGAGCCGGACCGCCGACAACCTCTTCTGGATCGGCCGCTACATGGAGCGGGCCGAGGCCACCGCGCGGCTTCTCGACGTCGGCGCGCGGATCGCCCTTCTGCCCTCGGCCGGCCACGGCTACCGCAACGAATGGGATTCGCTCTTGTTCGCCGCCGGCATTGCCGAGGGATTTGCCCGCAAATACGGCGACACGGTCCAGCGCAACATCGAAAGCTATCTCTTCTTCGACCGCGACAATCCCTCCTCCATCGCCTCCTGCCTCGAACGGGCCCGGGAAAATGGCCGGATCGTCCGCACCGCGCTGACCGCGCAGGTCTGGGACGCGCTCAACACCGCCTACCAGGAACTGCGCCAGCTTGAACGCGAGGAACGCAGCGCGTTGGAACTGACCCGGCTGACCGAATGGACCATGCGCCACGCCGCCCAGGTGCGCGGGGCGATCGACACGACGCTCTTGCGCAATGACGGTTACGACTTCCTCGGCCTCGGCTACCGGCTGGAGCGCGCCGACAACACCGCGCGGCTGATCGATGTGAAATACTATGTCCTCCTGCCGCGCGCCGACTATGTCGGGTCGGGGCTCGATTCCTATCAGTGGACGACACTCCTCCGGGCGCTCTCGGCCCACCGCGCCTTTCACTGGGCCTACGGGGGAGAGATCACGCCGGCCAAGGTCGCCGATTTTCTCATTCTCAACCGGCAATGCCCGCGCTCGCTCCTGACGTCGATCTCTGGTGCGGCGGCGCATCTGGAGCATCTGGCGACGGCCTACGGACGGGTCACCCCGGCGCAGGAGGCGGCCGACGCCTTGCACGGCGAAGTGGCGGGTCTGACGGTTGAGCGGATCTTCGAAGAGGGCATGCACGAGTTCCTGACCCGGTTCATCCGCGAGATCAACCGGATCGGTGTCGTCGTGCATGACACCTATCTGAGCGGAGAGACGCGATGAGGGTAAGCGTCTCGCATCGCACCTCTTACCGCTACGACGCCCCGATCCGCGTCGCGGTGCAGAGCCTGCGCCTGACCCCGTCGATCTTCGACGGCCAAAGCATCCTCGACTGGACCATCTCGGTCGAGGGCGGGCAGAAGGGCGCGGGCTTCCGCGACGGGGCCGGGGACTGGATCGAGAGCTGGTCGGTGCGGGGACCTGCCGACCATGTCACCGTGATGGTGACGGGAACTGTCGAGACGACCGACCTTTCCGGTCTGCTCAAGGGACACCGCGAGGCGGTCAATCCCGCCGTCTATCTGCGCGATACGACGGCGACGCGGGCCGACGCGGCGCTGAGCGCGTTGGCGCGATCCGTGGCCGAGACCGAGCCCTTGGCCCGCGCCCATGCGCTCTCCACCGCCGTCGCGGACGCCATCGCCTACCGCCCCGGCGCGACTAAGGCGCATACCACGGCGGCCGAGGCGCTGGCCCTTGGCGAAGGCGTCTGTCAGGACCATGCCCATGCACTCATCGGCGCTGCGCGGGTCGTCGGCCTGCCGGCGCGCTATGCGTCGGGCTATCTCTCTGCCACCGAAGACGGCAGCCCCCACGAGGCGGCCCATGCCTGGGCGGAAATCTGGATCGACGGGCTCGGCTGGGTCGGCTTCGATCCCGCCAACCGCTGCTGCCCCGACGACCGCTATGTGCGCCTGGGCTCGGGCTACGACGCCCACGACGCGGCCCCGATCCGCGGCATCGCGCGGGGGCCGGGGGCGGAAAGCCTCGAAGTCACTGTTGCGGTCCAGCAGGGTCAGCAATAGTGTCGCGCCTCGCGAGGGGATCGGGAACCGGATCATGACATATTGCGTCGGGCTATTGCTGAACGAGGGCATCGTGCTCTTGTCGGACACGCGCACCAATGCCGGGCTCGACAACATCGCGACCTACCGCAAGATGTTCACGTTCGAGGACTCCGGCGAACGGGTGATCGCGATCATGACCGCGGGCAGCCTCTCCGTCACCCAGACCGCAATCGCCGAACTGCGCGAGGCGATCGAGGATCCCGAAGCCACGCCCGAAACCTCCATCATGCTCGCACCGACGATGCTGAAGGTGGCCGAAGTCGTAGGCGATACGCTCGCCCGCGTGCGCCTGGACGTGGACGACAAGCTCGCCGCGATGCGCCAGGGGGCGTCCGCCTCGATGATCGTTGCCGGCCAGCGCAAGGGCGGAGCGATGCGGATGTTTCTCATCTACCCGGAAGGCAATTTCATCGAGGCGACGGACGACACGCCCTTCCTTCAGATCGGAGAGCACAAGTACGGCAAGCCGATCCTCGACCGGGTGGTGCGGCCGGACACCTCGCTCGCCGACGCGCAGAAGGCGGTGCTCTTGTCGATGGATTCCACGCTGCGCTCGAACCTGTCGGTCGGCATGCCACTCGACCTCGCGGTGATCCGTGCAGGCGAATGCCGGGTGGCGGAGCAGCGCCGGATCGAGGCGGGCGACGCCGATTTCGCCAAGATGAGCGCGGCCTGGTCAAAGGCGCTCCGCGACAGTTTCGCGAAGGTCAAACTCTAGGCGCACTGCTAGCTTCTCACGGCCTTGGCCGACTTCGGGCGCCTCGGCCCGCTATGCCGTCAGCCGCGATTCAGGTCGAAGAGCGACGCCGCACTGTCATAAAACCGCTTCCGGATCACGGGGTTCTCCATCATCAGCTCGTGTTCGGCATTGCCCACGAGGTCGAACTCCGCCCCCGGCCAACGGCCCATCCGCTCATGAATCGCCGGCGCGTTGACGATCCGCTCTTCCGAGCCGAGCACGGTCAGGCAGGGCAGGCCGGGCGAGGGGCGGCGCGCCAGCGCCCGCGTTTCGCGCAATGCCTCGCGCAGCCATTGCAGCGTCGGCCCGCCGATGGCGAGGTCGGGATGCGTCGTGAGCTGGCGCTGCATGAACTCGAACATCCCGCGGTCGCGGGTCAGGAAGTTGTCCTCGAACGGCGCTTCGAGCACGTAGGTCATGGGAGAGGTCGACGGCACCAGCCGGTCGCCCATGCCGATGACCGGCGCGACGGTGGACAGCGTCCAGGCCACGGGCCGCAGCAGGGGATGCATCTTGATCCCCCACATCGGCGCCGAGAACGTCACAGCCCTGACGGGCAACCCGTCGTAGATCGCCCGCAACCCGATGCAGCCGCCCATCGAATGGCCGATGACGAAATAGGGCTCGGGCAGCTTCTCGGCCCGGACGAAGTCGAGGAATGCGGCGACGTCCAACTGGTAGTCGGAGAAAAGGCCGACATGGCCCGGCGCACGTTCATCGATCAGCCGGTCGGCGATTCCCTGGCCGCGCCAGTCGACCGTCGCCATCGCATAGCCCCGCTCCGCGAATTCGCGCGCGGCCGGCCCGTATTTCTCGACATACTCGGTGCGGCCCGGAAACAGCAGCACCGTTCCCTTCGCCCCGTCGCGCCAATGTGCCGCCCGGATG